>NZ_JAZHDB010000084.1:0-74995 GCF_036584575.1 Desulfolutivibrio sp. | reverse complement strand
GTGCCCGCGCCGAAACGCCCGCCGCGGGCCGTAGACGCGGCCCCATCCCTCCCGGCCTGCGCCTGCGGCTGCCCGGAAAAGAAAAACCCCGGGGTGGGCCGCCAGTTGGTGCGTTTTTTGTCCCTGACCGGGGTCATGGGCTACGTCTTCGTCCGGGAGGTGCTGCTCAAATCCGCCGTGGCCCAAACCCTGATCTCGCCCCTGGGCCTGGCGGCCCTGATCGCCGCCGCGCCGCTTCTGCGCGAGTCGGTGCGCCACGCCCGGCAAAAGCGCTTCACCATGGAGGGTTTTTTGGCCGCCGGGTGCATGGCTGCGGCTGCGGCCGGACAGGCGGTCACGGCCCTGGAGATACTGTGGATCCACAGCGGCGCGGAGACCCTCAAGGCCTTCATCGCCGAGCGTTCCCGGCGCTCCATCTCGGCCATCCTGGATCTCACGGCCAAAAACACCTTCATCCTGGCTGGCGAGGTGGAAGTGGAGGTGCCCGTGTCGGCGGTCAGGCCGCGCGACATCGTGGTCCTGCACACGGGCGAAAAAATCTCCGTGGACGGGCTGGTGGTCTCGGGCGAGGCCCTGGTGGACGAATCCCCCATCACCGGCCGGGCCGAACCCGAACACCGCACAACCGGCGACAAGGTGTTCGCCGGGGCCTACGTGCGCCAGGGCATCCTCCATGTCCGGGCCGAATGCGTGGGCGACGGCACCTATCTGGCCCGGATCATGCGTCTGGTGGAAGACTCCCTGGAAAACAAGGCCGACATCGAGTCCACGGCCGACGACCTGGCCCGCCGACTCTTGAAAATCGGCATGTGGTCCACCCTGGGCACGCTTGTCCTGACCGGCAGCCTGTGGCGGGCCTTCACCGTGCTCTTGGTCATGGCCTGCCCCTGCGCCACAGTGCTGTCGGCCTCGACCGCCGTCAGCAGCGCCCTGGCTGCGGCGGCCAAACGCGGCATCCTCATCAAGGGCGGCCGCTACCTGGAAGAGGTCGGCAAGGCCGAGGTGGTCTGCTTCGACAAGACCGGCACCCTGACCACCAACCAGCCGCGCATTGAGGAGATCCTGAACTTCTCCGGCCTCTCCGAGGACGAGTTGTTGCTGTGGGCCTATTCGGCGGAGATGCACAACCACCACCCCCTGGCCCTGGCCATCAGGCACGAGGCGGTCTCCCGGGGCATCGACCCCCTGTCGCACATCGAATGCGATTTCACCCTGGGCAAGGGGGTCAAGGCCACCATCGGCCACGACGTCATCCGCCTGGGCAACCAGCGTTACCTCGACGAATCCGGCATCGCCACGTCCCAGGTGCAGACGCGGGTCCAGCCCCTGGCCGACCGGGGCCTGACGGTCATCTACCTGGCCAAAAACGACACAGTGCTGGCCGCCCTGGGATTCGCCAACGAGCTTCGGCCCGACGCGGAAACGACCGTGGCCGAGCTTACCCGCACCGGCGTGTCCCAGGTGGCCCTGGTCACCGGGGACACGGAAAATACCGCCCTCACCCTGTGCCGGACACTTCACATCGACCAGTGCCGCCACAGCGTGCTGCCCGAGCAGAAGGCGGACATCGTGCGCGAACTCCAGGACGGCGGCCGCCGGGTGATCATGGTCGGCGACGGCATCAACGACGCCCTGGCCCTGGCCGAGGCCGACATCGGCATCGCCATGAGCGCCGGGGGCTCGGATGTGGCCATCGAGGCCGCCGACATCGCGTTGGTGAAGGACGATCTGGCCGACATCCTCTACGTGCGGGACTTAAGCCGCCAGACCCTGCGCGTGGCCCGCCAGAACTTCTGGATCGCCACCTCCACCAATCTGGGCGGAGCCCTGGCCGGGGCCCTGGGGCTTTTGTCGCCGGTCGCCGCCGGGCTCATCCATATCGTGCACACCCTGGGGGTTTTGACCAACTCCTCCCGGCTTCTGGCCCACCGCCCGCCCGCCCTGGCCCTGGCGGCCGATTCGGCCGCTGCGACACCGGCCATGCAGGGTGATCCCCTCGTACGTCTGAAGGAATAAATGAGAATGGAACCTACTTTCACTTGCATGGAAAACGCGGCCCTTCCCGAATCTGCCCGGGCCAGGACGGACCAGGACGGAAAGACAGGCGGCGTAGGGGCGCACACGACCATGCCTCTCCAAGAGATGGTGGAACTGCGGCGGTTCATCACCGTGGCCCATCATGTGCCCGGACGCATCCGGCTCAAAATCGATCCGGCCGTCCGGTCCCACCCCAAGGCCATGGCCCTGGCGGCCCTGGCCGAAAAGGGCGACGGCGCGATTCGCGCCCAGCTCAACGTTCTGGCCCGGTCCCTGGTCCTGGAATACGACCCGGATCGCATTGACCCCAGGCGCCTGGAGGATTTTTTCACCGTGGCCGACCCGCAGGAAGCGGCCGGGCTGGCGAAAGATCTGTCCGGGGCCTTCGGCCTGACACCCAACGCGTAGAGGAGATCGAGAATGGAAAACACACCGTATCAGGAAGGGAACAGCCCGGCCTACGCCGCCTCCGGCATGCCCATGCCCGCAGGCGTCCAGGCCGGATATGCGCCCGGAATGGAGACTGGCGGCTTTGCCGCGCCTGCCGGTTCCGCTGGCCAGTTCGGAGCGACGCTGCAAGGCGCCGCCATGGCTTCCGCCGCCGAACCCTGCGCCGAACCCAGCGCCGAGACTGACGAGGGGCAAAACAAGCACCAGTACATGGGCCAGAAACCGGCCCAGAGCCCAGTCCAGGAGGCGGCCCCGCCTGCCCCCGAGGCCCCCCAGGGTTACGCCGCCCAGGGCCCCAGCGGCTATGCCAAGGGATATTTCCAGCCTGCCCCGGGCCAGCCCGAGGCCCCGAAACCCCAGGCTGCGCCGGGCGCTCCGGCCGGGCATGTTTGCTCCTGCGGCGACCATGAGGCCCCGCAGGCCCCGGGCGCGCCGTACGCCGCCCCCCAGGGACCGCAGTACGCCGCTCCCCAGGGACCGCAGTACGCCGCTCCCCAGGGACCGCAGTTCGCCCCTCAGCAGGGCGCACAGCATGCCGCGCCGCAAGGACCGCAGTATGCTCCCCAGCCGGGCGCGCAATACGGCCCCCAGTATGCCGCGCCGCAAGGACCGCAGTATGCCGCGCCGCAAGGACCGCAGTATGCCGCCCCTCAGGGCCCGCAGTACGCCCCCCAGCCCGGCGCCCCATACGCTGCGCCCCAGGGACCGCAATACGGCCAGCAGTACGCCGCTCCCCAAGGGCCGCAGTATGCTCCCCAGTTCGGCCCGCAGTATGCCTCTCCCCAGGGGCCGCAGTTCGCCCCCGGGCCGGAGGCCGCCGCACCCCACGACCATGAAGAAGGCGAGGGCAAAAAGGGCCACTGCCACGGCGGCCACGAGGAGCAGGCGCAGCAGGCCCAGCCCGGCTTTTTCGGTTTTCCCGGCTTCGGCGGGTTCGCCGGCGCCGCGGGTTCCCCCAGCGAAGATCCCAAGCACCTGGAATACCGCTACGGACAGATGATCGAGCTGTGCAACGACATCATGCAGGGCAAGGCCGATCCCTCCAAGATCGCCGCCTTTTTGACCTCCACCGGAGCCCATTTCTGGAAAGGGGCCGTGGTGGGCGCGGCCGTGACGTTTCTGCTCACCAACAGCGCCGTAAAGTCCGCCCTGGGCGACACCTTCTCGGCCGTTTTCGGCGCGGCAAAGGGCGGCGAATAGCCGGAACTCCCAACCATCGGCAGGCCCCCGGGCCGCGCCGCAAGCAACCAGTAAAAAAGGAACCTCGCCATGCATATCCAGCAGAAGGAACAGACCTATCCCCTGCGTCAGACCGCCCTGCCCGTGGGGGCCATCACCGCCATGGGCGCGGCCGGGGCCATCATCGGCGGCACCGTGGCCGCCGCCAAGGATCTGCGCCAGGTCAAGGAAGGCGACATGACCCGCGAGGCCGCCGCCGGACACATCCTCAAGGAGGCCCTGGGCAGCGGCCTGGCCACCGCCGTCGGGGCCGTGGCCGGAACGTTTTTCCGCTCGGGTGTCCTGGGCCTGGCGGCCATGGCCGTGGTGGGCGTGGGAACCAAGTATCTCTACGACGGCGTGGCCGGGCTGGCCGCCGAAAAGGCCAAGTCGGCCGCCAAGACCGTGGCCAAGACCACGACCAAGGCCGCCGCCAAGGCGGAGACCGCGAAACCGGCCAAGGCGTAGCGCCGCGACCGGAAACGCCGCCCGGCGCTTTCGGACGCACAAGGCATGGTCTGACGCGGCCAGCCGCCTGCCGTCCGCCGTATCCGGCCGGTTGCAGCCGCACAAAAGGAGCGTACACGCATGTCCCATACCTCGAAATATCCCCCTGACGGCGGATATCCCACGTCTACGAACACGGCGGGCTATCCGGCTGCCGGCGCCCTTACCCAGGGCTGGTTCGCCGTCTCCGATCCCGGCTACATCAAGGGCGCCCTGCTCGGCGCGGGCCTGACCTACATCCTGACCAACCAGAAGGTGCAGCGCGCCCTGGTCAAGGGCGTGGTGACCGTTTGGACGGCGGTCCAGGGCGGCATCGAAGAGGTCAAGGAACAAATCCACGACGTCAAAGCCGAAATGAGCATGAAAGGCGATGCAGACAAAACCTGACACCATACGCGCCAAGCGTGAACTGGCCAAGGTCGGCATGGCCGTCTCCCTGGGCACGCTCCTGGCCACGGGTTTCATGGAACGCATGGGCGGCCAGTCCGGGCAGGCGGTGCGCAATGTGCATCTGGCCTCCGGACTGGCGCTTGTGGGCTTCTCCTACTGGCATTGGAGCCTGTACCAACGCAACACCGATTCCCGGGGACATCGCGCATGAGAAAAACTCCCGAACGCATGGCCGTCGGGACAAACGTGGGCCGCTTCCGGGCGGCCCACGTCCTGCCCCGCCGGGTCCGGTTCACCTCGCCGATTTTTGACGATCCCGGATTTGACGGCGCCTATTTCCAGGCCCTGGTGGAGGCCGTGCCCGGGGTGGACGAGGCCCGGGTCAATGTCCGGGGCAGGGCCCTGGTGGTGGCCCATGACGGCCGCGCCGACACCTGGGACCGCCTGGCCGCACGGCTTGGCGACATCCCGGCCGAGGCCTGGCGCGGCGGACGCCCGACCGAGTCGCGCATGACCCTGGGCGACGTGGGGTCCAAGGCCTTCATGACCCTGGCCGCTGGAACCCTGACCTATCCGGCCAGGGCCGCCGTGGGCTGGGCCCTGGGACTGCCGACCATCGCCGAAGGGGTCCACGCCCTGCTCACCCGGGGGCTCAAGGTCGAGGTGCTGGACGGGGCGGCCATCGCCCTGTCGCTTCTGCGCGGCCATTATTTCACGGCCGGGGCCATCACCACGCTTCTGGCCCTGGGCCGCTACCTGGAAGACAGCACGGAGAAACGCTCCACGGCCCTGCTCAAGGGACTTTTGCGCCCCCAGGCCGAGACCCTGTGGGTGGTGCGCGGCGGCGTGGAGGCCGAGATCCCGGCCGCCCAGGTCCAGGTGGGCGACGTGGTGGTCTGCGGGGCCGGGGAGCTCGTCCCCATCGACGGGGTGGTGTCCGAAGGCGAGGCCTCGGTCAACCAGAGCTCCATCTCCGGCGAGTCCGTGCCGGTTCACAAAAAACCCGGAGACGAGGTCATCTCCGGTTCCGTGGTTGAGGAAGGGCGACTTTTGATCGCCGTGGACCGGGTGGGCTCCGAGACCTCCCTGGCCCGCATCAGCCGGTTCATCGAGCAGTCGCTACGCAGCAAATCCAAGACCCAGACCAAGAGTTCCGAGCTGGCCGACAAGCTGGTCCCCCTGACCCTGTCCCTGGCCGGGATCAAGCTCCTCACCTCCCGGGACATGAACCAAGCGGCCTCGGTGCTCACCGTGGATTTCTCCTGCGCCGTCAAGCTGGCCAGCCCCGTGGCCGTGCGCTCGGGCATGTACGCCGCAGGCAAGGCCGGGGTGCTCTTAAAGGGCGCCTCCGCCCTGGACGCCCTCTACGACGTGGACACCATCGTTTTCGACAAGACCGGCACCCTGACCACGGGCGACATCGCGGTCACGGACCTGCTGCCCGCTGGCGGCCTGACCCCGGAGGAGCTGCTCTGCCTGGCGGCCGGGGCCGAGGAGCACTACGACCATCCCGTGGCCCGGGCCGTGGTGCGCGAGGCCAAGGCCAAAAATCTTCCCCTGCCGCCGATCAGCCGGGTGGACTTCATCGTGGCCCACGGCGTGTCGGCGGCCATCGACGGCAAAAACGTGCTGGTGGGCAGCCATCATTTCATCGCCGAGGACGAGGGCGTGCCCTGCCAGGACATGGACGAGGCGGCCCATACCCTGCGCAGCCAGGGCAAATCGCTATTGTACGTAGCCCGGGAAGGCGCCCTTGTAGGGCTGATCGCGCTTCGCGACGACCCCCGGCCCGAGGCCGGGGAGGTGCTCACCGCGCTCAAGGCCGCAGGCATCAGCCGGGTGGTGGTCTTGACCGGCGATCACCGGGAGACGGCCAACGCCCTGGCCCGGCAACTGCCCCAGATCGACGAGGTGCACTTCGAGCTCAAGCCCGAGGACAAGGCGGCCATGGTGGCCAAGCTCAAGGAATCGGGCCGCACGCTGGCCTACGTGGGCGACGGGGTCAACGACGCTCCCGCGCTTATGACCGCGCACGTGGGCATCTGCATGCCGAAGGGGGCGGATCTGGCCCGGGAGGCGGCCCAGGTGCTGCTTTTAAGCGAGAGCCTCTTCGCCCTGCCCGTGGCCAAGGAAGCGGCCATGCGCACCAACACCATCGTCAAGCGCTGCTTTTATTCCACCATCGGGCTCAATTCGCTGATCCTGTTTCTGGCCGGATCAGGGCTTTCGCCCCTGGCCTCGGCGCTCTTGCACAACGTGAGCACCGTGGGCATTCTGGGCTATGCGGCCGCAGCCGCCGGGCGTCCGCTTTCCGGCGCGAAACTGGCGGAGCTTTCGAGTCATTCCACCGAGGAGGCGGCATGTTGACCCCCCTGACCAAGGCCCCATTGGGGATTCCCATGGCCGTTGAAAAAGTCGTGGGCCGGGGTTTCGGCGAACGCATGGCCCGTTTGGGAGTGTTCGTGGGCACCACGCTCACCCGCCTGGGCGACGCCGTGAGCGTTTCGCCGGTCAAGGTGCGCGGGCCGCTGGGTGATGCGGTCTTAAGCGGCTCCTGGGCGGCCAAGATGGTGGTGCATTTGGACGACGACCGCCGCCTGCCGCTTCTGGAATGCTCCCCGGGCGAGACCGGCCATGTGGAGGGCATCACCGGCCAGGACCGGGTCGCCGAGTCCATGGCCGCCCTGGGCCTGACGGAAAACGACCGCATCACCTTCGTGCGCCGCCTGCCGCCCATGGCCTACAACGCCCTGGTGGACGGCAAGACCCGGGTGCGCCTGGGCGAAGGCATGGCCTCCAAGCTTCTGGGGCAGACCCCAAGCGGGCTGGTCCAGTTTTGCGGGGTGGGGGTGGACGAGGCGTTCACGGTCACGGTGATCCTGGCCGGGGAGAACGCCCGGCAGACCTTCGAATCCCTGGGCATCCGCCCCGGCACGCGGCTTGTCCTGCAAAACGTCACCGCCGGACAGGTCATGCGCCTGGCCCGGCACAATCCCGTGGTCTGCACCACCAGCGACGGACTGCGCCTGTATTTTCAGGAAAAAGACGCCGACCGGATCATGGTCGCGCCCCGGGAGTAGGCCCCGGGGCATCCCCAAAAATCACCCTACGGCCTCGCGTTCTCCCATGAGCGCGCATCAGCCCGCTTCTTGGCACGCCGTCCGTCGGCCGGAAAAACCGGCCCCGGGCGGCGGCCTGTCTTCCGCGCTGCGAGGTGCTCACCCCTGCCCCAAGCCCATGGGGGAAATCCCTGACATGATGAGGGATCGACCTCATGGACGCTACCCCTCCCGGCCCTTATTCATATTTTTGAAGAATTCCAGTTTCACGCTTCTTTCCCGCAACCAGGCGGAGAAAATGAGACAGCCCCGCTCCCTGAACAGCCATCGCGGCGCCGCCGTCGTGGAGATGGCCCTTCTCCTACCGGTACTGTTGATGATCGTTTTCGGTATCGCGGATTATGGGCGTTTTTTCTTCATCCGCTCGGCCGTCACCGCTGCGGTTGCTGACGCCGCCCGAACGGCGGTGTTGCCAGCAGTCACCACCGAGGAAATCACCCTGGCCG
This sequence comes from Desulfolutivibrio sp., assembly GCF_036584575.1. Taxonomy (NCBI): domain Bacteria; kingdom Pseudomonadati; phylum Thermodesulfobacteriota; class Desulfovibrionia; order Desulfovibrionales; family Desulfovibrionaceae; genus Desulfolutivibrio; species Desulfolutivibrio sp. The sequence goes on along the minus strand of NZ_JAZHDB010000084.1, from coordinate 66,828 downwards.
TGGGAGAGGCTCTGGCAGGACCCATTACCCACGACTCCGGTGAAAACGCTTTGATCAGCGTCGTCCCCGAGGTGCGCCTACCCGGCGACACGGTCACCGTCACCGCGACCCTGCCATTCCAGGCCCTGATCCTTCCGGGCTTCCTCGGGACACGGCTGTTCCCACAAACCGTCACGGCATCGGCCACCATGACCATGGAGCCATGAAAATGAACCCCCTCACCGCAGCACGCCGCGATACGCGCGGTTCCATCAGCGTGGAACTGGCCCTTCTCCTGACCTTCGTGCTGATGCCGTTGCTCGTGGGCGTCATCGATTTCGGACAGTTGCTGCACGCCCAGAACGTCATGACCCGCGCCGCCCGGGAAGGAGCCATTGCCGCCTCCAGGAACATGGATATCGAGGACGCGGTGAACCGATATGTACAAAACGCTGGATATGACGCCTCCCTCACCCGCATCGACACGGAAGGATCCCGGGAGTCCTCCGAACCGGTCACCGTGACCATCACCTACGACACCTCGGCCATGGTGATCCTCCCCTGGGCGGACATCAACCGAAACATGTCCCACGTGGTCACCTCCGCCACCACCCAGCAGCTCTATTGACAGGAGACGAGACATGCCCATCCGGAATACATCCGCATCATCCCGGCAACGCGGCTCGGTCATCGTCTTCGGAGCCCTGTCCCTGGTGGTTTTGGCCGGAATGGCCACGTTGGGAGTGGATTACGGTTTTTTGCAATACAAGCGCAGTCAGCTCCAAAACGCCGCCGACGCCGCCGCCCTGTCCGGGGCGGCCGAACTCCTGCGATCCGGGGGGAGTCTGAGCGCCGCCACGGAAACGGCGGTTCAGTACGGACAGGCGAACCTCAGCGACCTGGACATACCATCCGTTGCGGTAACAGACGGCGATGTGACGTTTTACCAGGGAGAGGCCTTGATCGAGGCAGGACCGGCCGACACCGTGGGCGTCCGTGTCGGGCGGACCCTGGCCCGGGGAAATACCGTGGACATGTTCCTGGCGCCGGTCCTGGGGTGGAACACCCAGGATCTGTCGGCCACAGCCCGGGCGTCCCTGTTCTGCTCGGACCAGACGCACTGTCTCAAGCCCTTCTCGCCTCCCGCCAAATTCACCTGGGACGACTCCTGCGATTCGAACGTCAGATTACGCGGCAACGGGGCGCTCGATCCCGAAAGCGTCTGCGAGATGGCCTCGGTGGTGGTCCTCGGCTACGGCCCCGCCGACCTGGGAACCCAGATCACCCTCAAGCTCGGAGACCCCTCGGACACCGTCGTTCCTGGCCATTTCAATCCCGTGGACTACCCCGCCGTCAACCGGGGGACGCCGGAGTCCGGGGCATCCACCTATCGGACCAATATCGCCGGATGCCTGGGCTCCAATAATACGATGGTGGGCGTGGGAGACGAATTGCAGATCGAACCCGGCAACATGGTCGGCCCCACCCGCCAGGGGTTGGACGACATTTTCGCCGCAGACCCGGACGCCGCATGGAACGCCGAGTCCAAGACCATCACCGGCAGCCGGTTCTCGGACCCCATGAAAAGTCCCCGAGTGGCGCTGATCCCCTTCTATGACCCGTCCCGGCCCCAGATGTCGGGTCGCAACACCATCTTCGTCTACCAACTGGGGGCGGTATTCATCGAGTCCCTGGACAGTCGCGGCAACGTGTCCGGGCGTTTCCTCCGAGCCATGGCCGTAAGCCCGCACCGCAATCCGGGGCAGCCCTGTGGAACGGATTCCGTGGCCCTTTTCGGGGTGGGATTGGTCAAGTAAGACCTGGGGGGCCATTAGCCTCCCTCGCCGGACGCACCTGGCGCGAGCGCTTCTGGATCACGCCGAGCACGGCCCCCAGAAGCGCCCCGGCCGGAACCGTCGCCCATCCGGCATAAAAAAGGCTGAACACGCCCATGCCCGCCGCAATGGCCAGGCTTTTGAACAACAGCCCCGGCCCGGCAGGCATCCCGGCCAGGATGCCCTGCACCCCCTCCACCGCCGAGATGAAGACCGAACACACGGCCGGACTCACAACGCCCACCGCCGCCCCGGCGACGGCCCCGCGAAAAAGGCCGGGCCGTGCGGCGACCATGCTGCGCCACGCCACATATCCCGTCGCAAACGCTGCGGCCGCGCCGTACAGCCACATGGTCCGGGCCGCGCCCGGAGACGCCAGGCTGTCGGCAAAGGCCCCGACGACCAGTCCGGCCGGGGCGCAGGCCGCCGCCATGGCCAGGCTGCGCCGGGCAAGCGGCCGGGCGAAACGCCCGCCAGACCCGTTTGTGATCTGCCCGGAAGGGATCATCCCTCCCCTGTCGCTGCTCTGCTCCATGTTCTTCCACCTTCCGACGGCATGCTTCAGCCGCCGCCGATCCGCAGGGAAACCGAAAAAGGTTCACACCACCATGCACTCCTGGTATCATGAAACCAAATCCCAAGCCATGATCGCAACCCCCTCCCCCCGGGGCAAGGAGCATCCATGCTGGACACGGTCCTGGCCTTTCTGGCCTCGCGCGACCTGGGCGTCCTGGCCACGGCGGACGCCGCCGCGCCTCATTGCTCGCTGATGGCCTACGTCATGACTCGAGACGGCGACATCTGCATGGCCACCCTGCCGGACACCCGCAAATGGCGAAACGTCCTGGACAATCCCGAGGTGAGCCTGCTTGTGGACAACCGGGAGCTGCTGCCCGAGCTGGGCCGAGAGGCGCTTTGCGCCGTGACCGTGACCGGCCGCCACACCCCCTTCTCCGACCCGGCGGGCGAGGCCGCCGCCAAACGGCTGCTGGCCGAACGCCATGGGCATCTCGGCGGCATCCTGACCCGGCCCGAGGCCCGGGTCATCCGCATTCGGCCGACAGCCTACCAGATCGTGGAGGGTCCGGTACGGTCCCGAGTGGTGGCTGCCGCACCGTAAGGGGATCGCCCGGCACGACGCCGGACGCAGGCGACACGGACATCACGCCTTACGGCGTCCTGCCGAAAGGTCCCGCCGCCTCGTTTCACGCCCAACGCGCGTCCTTGAGACGATGCGCCGGACAGACGGTGAGGTACGCATGGACTCCCTGCTCGACAAACACTGGCATCATCTGTCCCCCGAAGAGGTCATGGACCTGCTCGGCACGGACCCCCGCAAAGGCCTGGACATCCTGGAGGCCAAACGCCGCCAGGGCGACTTCGGGGCCAACGTCCTGACCGGAAGGCCCGGCAAAACCGCCCTCGAACGCCTCCTGCTCCAGTTCCACCAACCCCTGGTCTACATCCTCATCGTGGCCGCCATCGTCACCGCCGTGCTCGGCGAATGGCTGGACGCCGGGGTCATCTGCGGCGTGGTCCTGGTCAACGCCGTGGTGGGCTACGTGCAGGAGGCCAAGGCCGTCAAGGCGTTGGCCGCCCTGTCCGCCGCCATGAAGGCCGAGGCCATGCTGGTGCGCGGCGGCAAGACCTCCCGGGTGGACGCCGCCATCCTCGTGCCCGGGGATGTGATCGTCATGCGCTCGGGCGACAAGACGCCCGCCGACGTGCGCATCGTCCAGTCCCGGGAACTGCGGGTGGATGAATCCTCCCTGACCGGCGAATCCCTGCCCGTGGAGAAAAGCCCGGCCGCCGTGGCCCGGGAGGCGGTCCTGGCCGAGCGCACGGGAATGGCCTATGCCGGGACGCTGGTGGCCTACGGCCAGGGCCTGGGCGTGGTCACGGCCACTGGAGGAGGCACGGAACTGGGACGCATCGCCGGTCTCGTGGAGGCCGCCGACGAGCTGGAAACCCCCCTGACCCGCAAGATCGCGATGTTCAGCCACGTGCTGTTGGTTGTCATCCTGGGCTTGGCCGCCGTGACCTTTTTCATCGGCATCCTGCGCGGCGAATCCGCCTCGCACATGTTCATGGCCGCCGTGGCCCTGGCCGTGGGGGCCATCCCCGAAGGGCTTCCGGCCGCCATGACCATCATTTTGGCCGTGGGCGTGTCGCGCATGGCCGCCCGCAAGGCCGTCATCCGCAAGCTCCCGGCCGTGGAGACCCTGGGCGGGGTCACGGTGGTGTGCTCGGACAAGACCGGCACCCTGACCGAAAACCAGATGACCGTGCGCGAAATCTACGCCGGGGGCGGCTATGCCGAGGTCACCGGGGCGGGGTATTCCCTGGCCGGGGACATCGTTTTCCAAAACGCCGGGCCGGACAACCTCGCCCTGTCCCGGTGCCTGTTGGCCGGACTTTTGTGCAACGACGCCTCGGTGGAGCCCGGCGGCGACCGTCCCGCCCTCCAGGGCGACCCCACCGAGGCGGCGCTTGTCGTGGCCGCCGCCAAGGCCGGGCTGACGGCCGACACGGCCCGGGCCGATCACCCTCGCCTGGACACCCTGCCCTTTGAATCCGAGCACCAGTACATGGCCACCCTGCACGTAACCGGCGACGCCCGCACGGCCTTCATCAAAGGCTCGGCCGAACAGGTTCTGGTCCGCTGCGACACGGCCATGGGACCGGGCGGCCAGCCCGGCCCCCTGGACCGGGAGGCCATGCTGCGGGTGGTGGACGCCATGGCCGCCAAGGGGCTGCGCGTCCTGGCCCTGGCCGAAAAGCCCCTACCCGGGGACGCCAGCCATGTCGGACATGGCGACGTGGCCTCGGGGGCGGTGTTTTTGGGATTGCAGGGCATGATCGACCCGCCCCGGCCCGAGGCCATAGCCGCCGTGGCCGCCTTTCGGAAGGCCGGGGTGCGGGTGAAGATGATCACCGGCGACCATGCCGTGACCGCCGTAGCCGTGGGCAACATGCTGGGGCTGGGCGTGGACGTGTGCCGGGACGATCCGGCCTGCAAGGCTCTCACTGGGGCGCAACTGGCGGCCATCGGCGATGAGGAATTGATTGCGCGGGTGCAGGAGGCCTCGATCTTCGCCCGGGTGTCGCCGGAACAGAAGCTGCGGCTGGTCATGGCCCTCCAGGCCCGGGGCGAGGTAGCGGCCATGACCGGCGACGGCGTCAACGACGCCCCGGCCCTCAAGCAGGCCGACATCGGGGTGGCCATGGGCCGCTCCGGTACGGATGCGGCCAAGGAGGCGGCGGACATGGTGCTCACCGACGACAACTTCGCCACCATCGCCGCCGCCGTGGAGGAAGGCCGAGGAGTCTTCGACAACCTGATCAAGTTCATCGTCTGGACCCTGCCCACCAACCTGGGCGAGGGACTGGTGATCCTTGTGGCCTTTCTCTTCGGCACGGCCCTGCCCATCCTGCCTGTGCAGATCCTGTGGATCAACATGACCACGGCCGGATGCCTGGGGCTCATGCTGGCCTTCGAACCCAAGGAGCCCGGGATCATGGATCGCCCGCCGCGCGCCCCGGGCAGGCCCATCCTGGGCGTCTATCTGGCCGGGCGCATCCTGTTGGTGGGGATATTGCTCCTGGTGGCCTCCTTCGGGCTTTTCGAATGGGAGCTGGCCCTGGGGTCGAGCCACGAGACGGCGCGCACCGTGGCCGTCAACGTGTTCGTGATGGCCGAGGCGGTCTACCTCTTCAACGCCCGCTCCTTTTTCCGCTCCCCCTTCGCCATCGGCTTTTTCGGAAACCCGTACGTCCTCGGCGGGGCCGTCTTGATGGTGGCCCTGCAACTGCTGTACACCTATGCGCCGGTGATGCACTCGCTTTTTGGCAGCGCCCCCCTTGACCTTACGGCCTGGGGCAAAATCGCGGCGGCGTCTGTGGCGGTGTTTTGCATCGTGGAGCTGGAAAAAAGGCTGCGCCGGGCGACAAGTGTCTGATGAGACACCACCATGCAAAACGCCCCGTGGAGAACCTCCCCGGGGCGTTCGTGCGGTTCCAGACGATCTGCGTTGCGGGCTACGGACTCTGCCTGTCGTCGATGCCCATTAGCGGCACGCCCGTCTTGGGGGCGGCCCCGGAATCCGTCCCACTGATCGTGCTGAGCGTGGCATAGTCCACATCCAGCGTCCCCCCCGTGCTGTCATATCGTCCAAACCCGACAACCCCCGAGGAAAACGTGCTGTCCGTCACCTGGTAGACCTGCGTCCCGTTCACATAGAAGGTCAGCGTCGTTCCCGAGGCGCGGATTCGCAGGATGTTCCAATCGTATGGCTTGACGGCGGCGCTTTGCACCCACCCGGTAAAGGACGTGAACACACTGCCGTTCGAATAGTAGCCGACGAGGTAATATCCACTGTTCGTAAATGAAAAATAATAGCCGCTGTACCACTCATTTATGGAACTCCCAGGAGTGGGGACTCCGCGGATGAATATGGCGTTCGCATTCGTCTCGGATGTTGTGCGACGCATCCTCACGGAATAATCCAGATTTGAAAATACACCCTTATTGTACCCCATCGTGGCCCACACCCCTGACGACGACCCGGCGACCGAGGCATAGCCCCCGCCAATGGTCCATGTCCCGGAATACTGGGTCCAATTGCCCAAGGCGCCGGTAAACTGCTCATTAAAACCGCCGCTGCCCGAGCCGCCGCCGATAATCACGGGGATGCCCAGGGGCAGGAGATTCACGCCTCCGCCGCCCGAACCGCCGCCGGTTCCCGTAAAATCCACGGCCCAGACGTTGCCGGTGGTGATGGTGTCGTTGGTGGATGTGCCCGTGGTCGCCTGTTTGGATGTAAAGGTGTACCCTGACTTGGTGACGTTGATGGTATAGGTCGAGGCCGACGGAACCTTGCTCAAGGCGTAAATGCCCTTGGCGTCGGTGGTGTCGGTGTAGGTTCCGCCTCCGGAACGGGTGGCGATGACCGTCGCCCCGGCAATGGGAGCGCCCGAAGCATCCGTGACCCGGCCGCTGATGATTTCGCCGCCCCCGGTCTTGTAGACATTGTAGACGCATTTGTAGACGGAATTGAAGTTGTAATACGTGGTGTCGATGGTCGGCAGATTGTACCACAAATTGTTGCTACCCGACCATCCCATGTTCAAATGATGATACATGGTCGAGGAATCATAGCCATAGCCGTCCCCGACGATGGCATGGCCCCCGGCGCCAGTGATCCCGAAAAGCACCGGATATCCGGCATCCAGGTTGGGGTTGACCATGGCGTTGCGATTGGCGGCCGGGATATTCCCCCAGGAACTGTCCCGCCCCCTGATGGCGTTGCTGTACCCGAAGGTGTTCTTGAAGGCGTTGGCGGCATACAGCGTGTCTGTTCCGGATGCGCCGGAACAATAGTCCATGTTCACGGCCACGCCCGCATCGGCGGTCAGGGCCCCGATGGCCTGGCGCTGGGCCGTAGTGGTGGAGGCGCCGGGGGACAGCACCATATCCGACCAGGAATAGGCCCCGCCGACGCCGTTGCCGCCGCGCAAGGCCCGGGTGGTTGCGCTGCCGCAGATGGAGATGCTAAACGAGGTCGTGCCGACCCCTGTCGTGGGATGCTGGTGAAACCGCATGAGCTGGGCCATGGCCGTGGCCACGCAGCCGCAGACGTAGTTGTTCGGGGTGTAGATGTTGTAGGTGTTCACGCCGCCTGCCGTGCTCTGATCCCAGGTGCTCTGCACAAGGGGAGCCACCCGGACATCGGAGATGCTGGCCGTGCCGGTCTCCACGGCGCTTTTTTGCGTGGCGGCCTGTAAAAGCATGTCCCAGCGCCCTTTGGCCGAGGCCCCGGCGGCGAGCGCCTCCTGCTTCTTGCCCGTCGCCTCCTGGCGCACGAAGGCCACCCGCCCGGGAACATCCTGCGACACCAGGGCCCCTAGGGGATTTTTGGGAGAAGGATCATACGTCCCGTCCGGGGAAAAACCGATGATCGGCTCCACCTCGTCGTCCGCCGGAACGATGACGAACCCTTTGGGATTGGTGTAGACGATGTAATAGGCGGCTTGGCCGTCCGCGCCGTCATAACGCGACACGGACATGGCAGTCTTTCCCATGTCCGTTTTCATGGGTCCGGCCTCGAGAGACAGCCATCCGGTCACCATCCGGCTGGCCTGCTCCGGCGTTGTCGGACTGGCCGACAAAAGCGCCGGGAAAAGACACAATGCTCCAAGAACAAGTATACATTCATGCCATCTTTTCATCACCAAGCCCTCCATGGTTTCACACGACGCACTCCCTGCAACATGGAAATAGACTGGAACTCTTCCCAAGCCATCCAGACATCCCAGCCAATGCGCACTCATTGCAACTCAACAACGGAGAACACATTCCCGAATCAAATTCAGGAAATAACACCTTGCCAAGCCTGAGAGCGACTCTTCTGGCAATCCCGAAAAGGCCCTTTCTGGGGATAGCCAAAACAGCCCCAGGCCATAAAAAAATGAGAATAGAGACTGGAATCTACCAATAGCAACTTATTGCGGCATGTCGAGAATGTCAACGCGTGACGGAGAAGACGAGATTGCAAAAAATATGTACAAAAGAATGCCTTGTCGTTTTTGACCGCCAAACCTCCCTCGTTACGGCGTGGCTTTTTTCTGAAAAAGATGGCCGACCTTCCCGCGGCGCCTCCCGCAGCCTGCAACCGGCGCATCCCCTCCCCGGCCGGCCACGGCCGCAAGGCCCTGACGATCCAGTATCTCGATCTCCCGGCCGGTTGACCGCACCACCCCCTGCCGGGACAGACGCCCCAACACCCGGGACACGGCCTCGGGCGTGGCCCCCACGATCTTGGCCAGCTCCCGCTGGCTGATCCCCAGAGCCACCAGACGCCGCCCGTCCCGGTTCTCCTCCCGGGCATGCAGCAGAAAACCGGCGATACGACCGGGCAGCCCCTTCAGCGACAGGGACTCGATCATCTCCATGGCCTCCTTGAGCCGCCCCGACACCACCCGCAGGAAGTGAAACAGGATGGACGGATCGCGCCGGGCCATGTCCTCCAGCACCTGCCCGGAGAAAAACACCAAACGGCTGCGGGTCAGGGTCTCGGCGTGGGCCGGAAACAGCCCCTCCCCGAAAAGCGCCCCCAGACAGAAGGGTTCCCCGGGGCCAAACACGTAAAGCGTCTGCTCCTTGCCGTCGTCCCCCAGCTTGAAAAGTTTCACCCGGCCCGTGAGCACCAGAAAAAATCCACGCACGGTATCGCGCTCCGAGGCCACCCGGGTTTTCGCGGCATAGGTTTTGGCCACGGCCCCCGTGGCCAGGGCCGTCAACTGTTCGGACGGCAGCTCCCGGAAAAAATCCAGGGACTTGAGGGTCAAAAGAAGCGATACATCGGTCATGGCCGTAAAATGCCCTCTCACGTTGATCCCGGTCAATGTCTTTCCCGCCTATCGGGATAGGAAGGGGTGGCCAGGACACATCCGGACCTTATCCTTTTCCGCACAGAGGATGCCACATGTTCAGACCGCATGAAAGCCCGACCATCGGCCACGACCCGCAGCTTGGCGACACCCGGGAGGCGGGCGACGGCCCCATACGCATCAGCCAGCGCGCCCTGAAGGAACTGGAAAGTCTTTTCCCCGGCGACGAGACCCGCCATGTCCGGGTCATCGCCACCCCCGGCTGATTCGGCCCCAAGCTCGGCCTGGTTCTGGATGAACCGGCCCCTGACGACCTCACAGTCGACCACGGCCGCTTCCGGCTGTGCATCGAGGCCCTGGTGTCCCGGGACATCGGCCGGGTGGACATCGGCCTGGACGTGACGGGCCATTTTCAACTCACAAGCCAGCACTTCGGATCGGGATGCTGACAGGTTCCAGGCCGCCCCTTCCGGCCCGGCCGGAGGGCTCCAGGAACCCCGCCCAAGCGCCCCCCCAAACCCCATAAGGAAACCGCCGTGAAACGACGCGCCTTCTTGAAAACCCTCGGACTCGCCGCAGCGGCCACGGCCTCCGCCGCCGTGCCGGGGCTGGCCGCTGAACAGCCCGCCGCCCAGGGGACGGTTTTGGCCACCCTGTTCGACCTCTCCCAGTGTATCGGCTGCGGGGCCTGTGTTGAGGCCTGCCATGAGGCCAACGCAAACCGGTATCCCGAGCCGAAAAAACCCTATCCGACCATGTATCCGAGCCGGGTCAAGGTGGAGGACTGGTCGGACAAGCGCGATGTGGACGACCGCCTGACCCCGTACAACTGGCTGTTCATCCAGTCGGCCAGCGTGGACTACCAGGGCAAGACCCAGGAGATCCACATGCCCCGGCGCTGCATGCACTGCACAAAGCCGCCCTGCGCCAACCTGTGCCCCTGGGGCGCGGCCAGCAAGGCCCAAAACGGCTCCGTGCGCATCAACACCGACATCTGCCTGGGCGGGGCCAAGTGCAAGACCGTGTGCCCCTGGTCCGTCCCCCAGCGCCAGACCGGGGTCGGCCTCTACCTGGACCTTTTGCCGTCCCTGGCCGGAAACGGGGTCATGTACAAGTGCGACCGCTGCTACGACCGCATGGCCGCAGGCGGCCTTCCGGCCTGCATCGAGGCCTGCCCCAACGAGGTCCAGAGCATCGGCCCCCGGCAGGAAATCGTGGAAAAGGCCCACGCCCTGGCCAAATCCATGAACGGCTTCATCTACGGCGAGACGGAAAACGGCGGGACCGGCACCATCTATGTCTCCCCCGTGCCCTTTGAGCTCATCCAGGCCGCCTCGCCCCCGGGCCCCGGCCGTCCCACCCTGGCCCCCGTGACCGACGCCATGTCGTTTGAGACGTCGCTGGCGGCCGCCGCCGTGGTGGCCCCCCTCGCCGCCGTGGCCGGGGTGATGTTGCGCGCCGCCAAACGCAATTCGGACGGAAAGGAGCACAAACATGACTAGTTTCCCCATCGCCCCCTGGGAAAAAAAGGCCTTCGCCGTGACGGTCTTCGGGCTGGGGCTGACCGGCGTGGCCCAGATGCCCATCTTCAGCCGCTACTACATCGCCGACATCCCGGGCTTCGCCTGGCTGGGCAACTTCGTCTTCACGCATATGCTGCATTACGTCCTGGCGGCCATATTCCTGTACTTCGCCTTCCGCTTCGCCGCCGTCTATGCCCTGGCCTGGCGGCGCGACCATCCCCTGACCGCCTCGGGTGCCGTCCGCACGGCCCTGTACGCGGCGCTTATCGCCACCGGCGCGGTGCGCATGGTGAAAAACCTCTCCGGGGTCTACCTGGGGGAATGGACGGTGCTGGTGGTGGACTGGACCCACCTGTTTCTGGCCATGCTCCTTCTGGGTGCGGTGCTGTGGGCCAGGGGGGGCGGCAGGCGGAGCTATACGGCCGTGTCGCGGCTGTAAGGGAACGGACGCCTGGGCGGTTTGAACCTGTGGCCGGCGGGCCGCCGGGCATGCCGCACACGGCGGCCGGGGAACCCCTCAACCCGGCCGCGACACGAAAATCGACGCCATGACGGGGCCGAGATGGCCTGCCCGGCCCTTAGTCCGCGCGCGCCACGGGGTTCTGTTCAAAGGCAAGGACGGGGATGTGGGGCTGAACCTCAGCCCGCGCGCACCACGGGGATTTCGTCCCAGACCGTGGTGTAGCGCGGCGAACGGCTGCCCTGCTTCATGCGCCAGGGCCGGGCGAGGCCGCTGGCCGCAAAGGTCAGGGCGTCGCGGCCGTGGCGGGCGTTTATGCCGTCCACGGCGCGCATGAGCGCCTGGGAGCGGGCGGCGTCTTGGGGCGATTCCAGCAGACTGCCGCGCCGGGAGGCGGTCGGCTCCAGGCCGTACAGCATGACGCCGGTTTTTTTGTACCGGAAGCCCGGCTTGTAGAGGCGCCCCAAAACCGCCTGCCCCAGCCGGATGATCTCCGGGGTGGCGTCCGTGGGCACGGCAAAGGCCGCCGTGTCGGATACGGCGTACTGGGGCTCCCCGGCGACAAACCGGTTGGTCTGCACGAAGACCAGGATGTTGGCGGCCACAACGCCCTTCCCCCGCAGCCGCTCGGCGGCCCGGGCGGCATGGAAGGCCACGGCCTCGCGCATCTCCCCGGCATCCGTCACCGGGCGGCCGAAGGATCGCGAGGCCACCACGGACTTGGGCGGGGTCGGGGCCGCGTCCAGCTCCAGACAGGACACGCCCTGAAGCTCCAGCAGGGTGGACAGGCCGACCACGGTCATCTTCCGGCGCACCAACTCCCGGGGCAGCCGGGAAAACTCCAGGGCCGAGCGCACCCCCAGGCCGCGCAGCCAGGCCGCATGACGACGCCCGATTCCCCACACCTCCTCCACATCCACGCCCTCCAGCACGCCCTCCAGGCCGACATGGCCGCACAGGTCCAAGACGCCCCCCAGGGCCGGGTCTTTCTTGGCCAGCCGGTTGGCGACCTTGGCCAGGGTCTTGGTGGGGCCAAGCCCCACGGACACGGGGATGCCCGTAAAACGCCGCACCGTGTCCCGTATGCGCCGGGCCTGGGCCCCGGCGTCCGGCAGGCCGGTCAGATCCAGAAAGGCCTCGTCGATGGAATAGACCTCCATGGCCGGGGCGAACCGGGCCAGGGTATCCATGACCCGGGCGGACATGTCGCCGTAGAGGGCGTAGTTGGAGGAAAAAACCGCCACCTCATGACGTTTGAGGAGCTCCGCGCACTGGTAGGCGGGCTGGCCCATGCCGATGCCCAGGGCCTTGGCCTCGGTCGAGCGGGCCACGATGCAACCGTCGTTGTTGGAAAGCACCACCACCGGCCGGTTGGTCAGGGCCGGATGAAAGACCCGCTCGCAGGAGACGTAGAAGGCGTTGCAATCGACCAGGGCGAAGGTGGGCATGGGGGCCTTTGGGGGCAGGCGGGGTTACGGGCGGGACACGGCCTTGTGGATGATGTACGTGACCACGCCCCAGATCTCGAAGCTTTGTTCCGGGTCGACTTCCGTGGGGGCGTAGTCGGTATTTTCCGGCACGAGCAGCAGGCGGCCATGGGACGTTTTCAGGCGTTTGACCGTGAGCTCTCCGTCCAAGGCGGCGATGACGATGTTGCCGCTTGCGGCCGTAACGGCCCGGTCCACCACCAGGATATCGCCCGGGGAAATGCCCGCGTCGGTCATGGAATGGCCGTGGACGCGCACGAAAAAGGTGGCCGCCGGATGCTTGACGAGGTGCTCGTTGAGGTCGAGCTTTTTGTCGATGTAATCCTCGGCCGGAGAGGGAAACCCGGCCGGAACCGAGGCCAGGTAGAGCGGCAGGGCGCAGGCCGAACGCTTCTCAAAACCCAGGATTTCAAGGCCGGATACGGTGGAGGTCATGGCTCTCGCTGTTCCTTCGCGGACAGAGTCCGAGGGTTGGGGAAACGGGGCCGCCTGTCCGCGTCCTGGGCTCTTCACGGAATATCCCGCCCGTCGCGGGGCATGGCCCTGACATCGGTCCAGTATAGGGAGCCGGGCACGGAAGGTCCACCCCCGCCCCCCAGGCGGAATCGCCCGGGTGGGCCGGACAACGGCCCGTAGCAGCCCGACAATCTGGACATGCCCCGGGAAGTCGTATAGATAGTCGCGGCGGTGGATACTGAGCCGTGTTCTGCGTGCGTGCCCAAGATATCCGAAAAAGGGGCTCACGCCGCACGACGGATACGATTCACCCGGGCCACAAATCGGTTGCGTTCCTGCCGCCCACGAAGGGGATGACGATGCCTGAAAAGGCCGTAAAGAGAAGATACGTCGCATGGACCGTCGTACTGCTGTTTTCCTTGCTGGCCTCCGGTTGCGGACTTCCCGGCTCCGGGCCGTCCCGGGCCACCATCGACAAGTACCCGGAGTCCGACAAGAACACGACCGGCATCACCATTGTCGAAGTCGATGGCTCGATTGCCCGCCAGTTGCAGGACAGCCTGCAAAAAACCATGTTTTCTTCGGTGTTCGGCGGGAATGCCCTGGGGAATTACAGCGTCGGCCCCGGCGACATCATTGAAGTGACCGTGTGGGAAAGCCCGCCGGGAACACTTTTCAACAACCCCGGCTCTGAAATCGCGACCACCCAGACGGCCATGGCCCCCATGCGCTTCCCGGAACAGCAGATCAACAGCGACGGGTCCATCTCCGTGCCCTTTGCCGGATATATTTCCGTGCGCGGGCTGACCTTGCGGCAGATCGAAGAAGAGATCTACAAACGCCTGCAGGGCAAGGCCAACGACCCCCAGGTTCTGGCCCGCCTGGTCAAAAACACCACGTCCACGGTGACCGTGGTCGGCGAGGTGACCAACAGCACCATCGTGCCGCTGACGCCCAAGCGGGAGCGGATACTGGACATCCTGGCCACCGCCGGAGGCGTCAAGCATCCGGTCAACAAGCTCATGATCCAGCTCACCCGCGCGGACAAGGTCCACTCCATTCCCTTGAAGGCCATCATCGCCGACAACAAGGAAAATCTCGTGATGGAGCCCGGGGACATCCTCACGGCCCTCTACCAGCCCAACAGCTTTATCGCCCTGGGGGCCATGGGAAGGAATTCCGAAGTGGAATTCGAGGCCACGGGCCTCACCCTGGCCCAGGCCCTGGGCCGCTCCAGCGGCGTCCAGGACGGCCGCGCCGACGCCCAGGGGGTGTTCATCTTCCGGCTCGAGCCCGTGGACAGCCTCAAATGGCCCACGCCGCCGGCCATCGTCACCCCGGAGAACACCGTTCCGGTCATCTACACGGTCAACCTGCGGGATCCCGCGACGTTCTTCGCCGCCCAGTCCTTCCCCATCAAGGACAAGGATGTGCTCTACGTCTCCAACTCGCCAGCAACCGAGGTCATGAAATTCCTAAGCATCATCACGTCCGTCACCAGCCCATCCCTGAACACCCTGGGCTACATCCGGAGCTTTTCGGGAACCGGCGCCTGGGACTAGCGCCTTTGCGATTGCCGGTTTCATTGCGGACGTGATGGGCACGCTTTTTTGATATGAAAAAAATCGTTCTGTCTCAAACGTGCCAAGGCTTGGTGCTCAAGCAGCTGCTCTTGTCATCCGATGCGCTCAAGAAGGAGTTTGAGTGTACGTTCATTCCGAATTATGAACTCCAGAACGGAAAGCCGGGGCTTGCCCCCCCGGCAGCTTTGCAGGAAGCGGTCAAAAGCTGCAATGTCCTCATCTATCACGACATTGCGCACTACAACTTTCCCGCCCTGGTACGCCAGATGCCGCCCGGCGGGGTGGCCATTAAAATCCCGTACATCACGTCCACGATATACTGGCCCACCTACGAATATCAAAATCCCTTCTGGCTGTGTCCGAGGGGGACCACGGCGCTCATCCCCTGGCCCTGCACAGTGCTCAACGAGCTCATCGTGTCTTTGCGGGACAAGCGGAAAATCCTGAACGCATACCTCGAAACGGATATCGCCTCCTGCATCGACATCAACCGCGTCTACACGTCACAACTCGCGTACTTACGCTCGGCCGAGTCCGGTTCCATTTTCAACATATCCGAATTCGTGGAAAAAAACTTCCGCGACACGCAGCTCTTCCACCTGATCAACCATCCGGCGCTGCCTGTCTTTCTTGAGTTGGCAAACGCCATTTTTGCCCACCTCGACATGCCGCTTCTGAAAAATTTCCGAAACGATCCTTTCGCCACACATCAAGTCCCCATCCACCCATCCATCATCCGGCGCTACAGCCTCTCCTGGTGCGATGAAACGACAAAATTCCAGATGATGGACAGATCCTTCACCTTCAGCGAGTACGTCGCCCTTTACATCGATCACTATATTGAAAAATTTCAGTATACCCTGTTCCCCTCCCTTCAGGCGCAGGGGAAACATCGCCCCGGGCCGCTGAAAAAGCTCTCGTCCTTTTTTTCTCGGCGCGGGAAAAAAGCTGGCCTGTAACGCGCCCCCGACAAGGGCGGCCGTGCTTCTTCAGGCGGCATCTCCACTCTCGCGCCTCGCGGCGTCGGGAGCAATGGCCCGATGGATGGCGCCGACAACGGCCGTCGTGCCGTGTCTGCCTGCCTGACGGCATCGTTTGGCGGCCTCTCTCCGCCCCTTGCCCTGTGCCGCGCTCCGGATTAGACTTTCTGAGTAAAAACTGATTTTTTTCTCCAATTCAAAAGCGATTGCCGAGGGTAGACACGCCGCAATGCTTCCCCGCGTCACCATCTCCACACAGCCGCCTCTGCCGGTGACTGTCGTTTCCCTGTCCCAGGTGGCCCACACCCCGGGGGATGCGGTGTGGCGTTCCCTGGGAGATGCGCCGCGTCTGGAATTGCGCCCGCCGGGCCGCAACCTGCCCCAAGGGTGGGTCCACCTCCAAGGACGGCTGACGCGGCGCAGCGGCGCCTGGACGGCCTACCTGCATGCCGAGGCCGAAAAACGGGAACCCCTGCGCTTCGAATTGCCCGTCTCCCTCAAAGGCACCATCAACGAAGTGCTCCGCCTCCCGGACGGCGTCACGCGGATTGTCCTCGAACCCATGCAGGGCGAGGGGGAGTTCACCCTCGGGGAATTCAGCATAAAACCCGTGGGCGGGGTGGAGCGGGTACGGCGCATGTACCAGCGCATCGTCGCCATGTTCTACAAGCATCCCCGCGCCCGCCGCAAACGCGCCGGGCTGCACTCCAAAACGGCGATCCTGCGGCTCCAGGAGGCCTACCGCATCGCCGGCAGGCTGCGGACCCTCTCCCCGTTCATCCCGTATGACCGGTGGGTCAGGGAGTTCGACCTGCTGACGGAAAAGGACCGGGCGGCCATCATTCGCGACACGGCGCGCCTGCGCCGCCCCCCCCGGTTCGTGGTCCATGTGGGCGACGGACATGACCCTGCGGCCCGCCGGGCCACGCTGGCGTCCCTGCGCCGTCAACTCTATCCGCACCATGAAATCCGCGACGCCGCGACCGCCCTTCCGGGCGGGGACCGCCGGACATGGTTCGTCTTTCTGCCGCCCGGCGCGGTCCTGGCCCCCCACGCCCTGTACTGGATGGCCCGGACGGCCTTCGACGACACCCGGGTGCGCCTGATCTACACCGATCACGACATCCTCGACGCGGCCGGACCGCGCCGCGATCCGGCGTTCAAGCCCGACTGGTCCCCGGAACTATTGCGTTCGACCAACTACATCGGCCACGCCGCCGCCGTCCGGGGCGACCTCCTGGCCGCCCTGGGCCTCGATCCCGATTCTTTCGACATGCACGGCCTGCTGTTGCGGGCGGGAGAACGGATTCCACGCTACGCCGTGGCCCATGTGCCTGCCCCGCTGTTCCACCTGCCGCCTCCCCGCGACCCGGGCAACCTAAACGGCGCCAGCCCGTCCCAGGTGGCGGCCCACCTGAAGCGCCTCCAGGTGGCGGCCCAGGTGGCGCCCACGGCCAGGGGCCATTGCCGGGTCCGCTATCATCTGCCGCAAAAGCCCCCCCGGGTGTCCATCATCATCCCCACCCGCGACTGCCTGGCGGTGCTGCGGACCTGCGTGACCAGCCTGCTGGAAAAGACCGATTACCGCCGATTCGAGATCCGCATCGTGGACAATTCGAGCCGCGATCCCGAGACCCTGGACTACCTGGCCCACTTGGGCGGCCATCCCCAGGTCGAGGTGCTGCGCTACGATCTGCCGTTCAACTATTCGGCCATCAACAATCACGCCGCCGCCCATTGCACCGGAGAGGCCTTGTGCCTGCTCAACAACGACACGGAGGTGATCGGCCCCGACTGGCTTTCGGAAATGCTCGGGCATCTGGTGCAGCCCGGGGTGGGCGTGGTGGGGGCCAAACTCTATTATACGGACGGCCGCATCCAACACGCCGGGGACGTCGTGGGCCCGGGAGGGTGCGCCAACCATCTGCACGCCTGCCTCGAAGGGGACGATCCCGGCTACTGCGACCGGGCCATCCTGGCCCAGGATCTCTCGGCGGTCACCGCCGCCTGCCTGCTCACCCGGAAGGACGTGTACGACCGCATGAAGGGCCTTGACGCCGTCAACCTGCCCGTGGCCTTCAACGACGTGGACTATTGCCTGCGCGTGCGCAAGGCCGGGCTGCGGGTGATCTGGACCCCCTACGCCGAGCTGTTCCATCACGAATCCTACAGCCGGGGAGGCGACAGCGCCTCTCCCGAGCGCAAGGCCCAGGCCCGCCGCGAGGTCCGCCACATGCGGACCCACTGGAAACATGTCATGCGCCACGATCCCTTCTACAACCCCAATTGCAGCTATTCCCACCCGGACTTTTCCCTCAACATCGCCCCCCTGGTGCGCAAACCATGGACCAACCGGGCATGACCGGGCATATCGCACCGCCTCCGACCCGGGCCGTGGTGGTGGAGGAATGCGACAATCCCTCCTCGGCCTATTTCCTTCTTCCGGCCCTGGCCCGTCTGCCCTGCCCCGTCACCCGCCGCCGCTTCGCCGATCTCCCTGATCCGGCCGAACTGGAAGGGGCCATGGTGGTGCTGGCCCGGTACGTCCCCGGGGGCTGGGTGCGCCTTCTGACCGCGGTGCGGCCCCGCCTGTCCCGGCTGGTGTTTTTCATGGACGACGACCTGTTCGACACCGCCGCCTCCCGGGGCGCGCCCCTGCATTACCGGTTCAAGCTGTGGCGGCTGGCCGCCAGGCGCCGGGACTGGCTGTTGTCCCAGAAGGCGGAATTCTGGGTGTCCACCCCCGCCCTCATGGAAAAATACGCCGCCTGGGGGCCGCGCCTGGTCCTGCCCGCGCCCCTTCCGGCCGAGGCCGCATCCCCGGAGACGGACACCCGGCGAATTTTTTACCACGGCACGGCCTCCCACAACCCGGACATCCGCTGGCTTTTCCCGGTCATGGCCGAGGTCTTGACGAAAAACCCCCGGCTGGCCCTGGAAATCGTGGGGAAAAAGGCCGTGGCCGCGCTGTACAGGCCCTTGCCCCGGGTCACGGTGGTCCATCCCATGCCCTGGCCCGCCTACCGGATCTTCGCCGCCGCCCCGGGACGCCACGTAGGCCTGGCCCCGCAACTGGATTCGGCCTTCAATGCCGCCCGCTCCTATACCAAGTTCTGCGACATCACCCGCAGCGGGGCCGTGGGCGTCTATGCCGCAGGCTCGGCCTGCGCGGACGTGGTGGAGCACGAAAAAGACGGCCTGGTGGTTCCCATGCAGCCCGCCGCCTGGGTTGCGGCCATCACCCGTCTGGCCGGGGACGACGGACTGCGGACGGCCATGCTGCAAAACGCCCGGGACAAGCTGGCGGAGCTGTCCCAACGGGCCGAGGCCTCCCACTCCAGCCTTTTCACCGAGGGCCCAGAGGCGCCGGAGGCCACGGATGCCTGAACGCGCCCGCCTCCCCCTGGCGTCGGCCCCGGCCGCCCTGGCCCTGAGCCGGTTCGTGGCCGCCATGCCCAATCTGCCCACGGCGCTTGGCGTGCCCCTGGTGCGGGTGCGGTTCGGCCGGGGGGTGGTCCCCGGGGCCTGGGTGCTGGCCTGGGGCCGCAAGGTTTCGGGGTTGGCCGCCGAACGCTTCGCGGGCCGGCGCGGCCTGCCGGTGTTGCATGTGGAGGACGGTTTCCTGCGCTCCGTTTCGCCGGGACGCGGACACCCCCCCTTCTCCATCAGCCTCGACGACCAGGGCGTCTACTACGACGCCCGCCATCCCTCCCGCCTGGAAACCCTGGCGGCTCTGCCCTGCACCCCGGAGGAACTGGCCCGGGCGCAACGCCTCGTCGAGTTGTGGCGGGCGGGCCGGGTCTCCAAGTACAACCACGCCCGGGAATACCGGGGCGAGCTTCCCGAACCTTTTGTCCTGGCCATCGACCAGACCTTCGGCGACGGCTCCATTGGCCACGGCATGGCCGACCCCGGGAGTTTTTCCCGCATGCTTGAGGCGGCGCTGGCCGAACATCCGGACAAGACCGTGGTGCTCAAAGTCCACCCCGAGGTGGTTTCCGGCCGCAAAAAAGGGCACTTCGACCTGAACGCCATCGCCCGCCTGGACCGGGTGCAGGTCTTTTCCGGCGACGTGCATCCGGTCGGCCTGCTCGAACGGGCCGCCGCCGTCTATACGGTGACCTCCCAGGTGGGCTTCGAAGGCCTTTTGTGGGGCCGTCCCGTGGCCACCTTCGGCATGCCCTTCTACGCCGGATGGGGCCTGACCCGCGACGCCCTCTCCCCGCCCCCGCGCCGCCATCCCATCCCCTTTTTGCAGTTGGTCCACGCCGCCCTGGTGGACTACCCCCGCTACGTGGACCCCGAAACCGGAGAACCGTGCCCGCCGGAGCGGGTGCTTGACTGGATGGCCCTGCAACGTCGGCAACGGGAACGATTTCCCGCCGTGGTGCATGCCCAGGGCTTCTCCCGGCGGCAACGGCCCGGCGTCGTGCGGCTCTTCCAAGGCAGCCAGGTCCGTTTTTCCCGGCCCGGCCAACCCCTGTCCCCAGGCGAGGCTCTGGCCATCCCGGAGCAGGCCGCACCATTGGGTGCCCCGGAGACAGCGCTGCGGGTGCGCGACGGCTTTTTCCCGGGCGCCGGGCTTGCGGACGGCCCCGATAGCCCCCTGTGCGCCATGGTCGACGGCCCCGGTTCGCGCCTTGAGGACATGTTGGCCACGGCCCGGTTTTCCGCCGAAACCCTCGATCAGGCCCGACGCCTGGGGCGCTGGATCGTGGACCGGGAACTGACCTCCTGGCCGCCGGAGAGCGGCCAGTGGCAGCGACCGGCCGCCTTCGGCCGGGTGGTGCTGGTGATTGGGGAAGGCCCGAATGGCGACGCAGACAGGCATTTCTTGAAAATCGTGCGTGAAACAGAATCAGCCGCCCATATTATTTACAAACCACACCCTCATATATTAAGAGAACCGTGGTTGAATATGCGCGTCAGACAAGGGAGCCCCCATTTCGACGAAACCGCGCCTCCCGTATCCATGCATTCTCTCCTCTCCCAGGTGGATGCTGTCCACGTCCGCACATCGTGGGCGGGTATTGACGCGTTGCTGCGCGGAAAGGAAGTGCTTTGCCACGGAACTCCGTTTTATGCCGGATGGGGGTTGACCACCGATTCCCCACCTGGAATCCGCCGCCCCAGAAGGCTTTCCCTGGACGAACTGCTCGTCGGATTTTTTTTGCTTCACCCGGCCTATTCCAGCAGGGAAACTGGGCACTACACCGACATAGACCGTTTTATCGATGAGTATTGCTCCGGGCTTTGGAAAAGGATGCCGACATGCCCCCAGACACGTTTCACCCTGAAAGCCTGGTTTCAAAAATTCGTCTCCCGATGATTGCAGCCGATATCGCCCTTTATCACCAGGAAGTTCTTCGGCTGAGGAATTTTTTGAATTTTTCTTCTGTGCGTGAGGTCGTTTTTCTCCGCACGCCAAAAAAATACCTAAAAGACGCGACGTGAATAACGACTACACAATGAGAATGAACAAAATAGCCATCATCGGGGCGGCCTGCCGCCTCCCCGGAGGGGTGGCGTCCCTGGACTCGCTGTGGGACGTACTGGCCTCCGGCCGCGACGCCGTGACCGAGATCCCTGCCGACCGATTCGACGTCCCGGGTTTCCTGCATCCTCTGCGCAACGCCCCTGGCCGCTCCTGCACCCTGGCCGCCGGAGTGCTGGACAACATCGGCGACTTCGACTTTTCCTTCTTCGGCATCTCGAAAAAAGAAGCCGAATACATGGACCCCCAGCAGCGGCTGCTTTTGGAAATGGCCTGGGAGGTTCTGGAAAACGCCCATGTCCCCCCCTCCAGCATCGCCGGAACGAACACCGCCGTGTTCATCGGCTCCTCCTCCCTGGACGCCAGCATGCAGCGTGCCGACGACCCCTGCGTCATCGGCCCTTATTCGATGATCGGCAACACCCTGGGCCTTCTGTCCAACCGCATCTCCTATCTCCTGGACATCCATGGCCCGAGCATGACCATCGACACGGCCTGCTCCGCATCTCTGGTGGCCCTGCACCAGGCCTGCCAAACCCTGGTCACGGGCCAGGCCAAAATGGCCATCGTTGGCGGGGTGCATATGCTGTGCAGCCCCCTGCCCTTCGTGGGCTTCTCCAAGGCCCACATGCTGTCCAAGGACGGCCGGTGCAAGGTCTTCGGCAAGGACGCCAACGGCTACGTCCGGGCCGAGGGCGGCGGGCTGCTGTTGCTCAAGCCCCTGGACGCGGCCCTGGCGGACGGCGACCGCATCCATGCGGTGATCGCCAAGACCGGGGTCAACACCGACGGCAAGACCATCGGCATCGCCTTTCCCAACAAAACGGCGCAAATGGATCTTTTGCGCTCCTTATACAGCGACCCGGAACTCGATCTGCAAAACCTCTGCTACATGGAGGCCCACGGCACCGGGACCGCCGCCGGCGATCCGGTGGAGGCCCATTCCATCGGCGAGGTGTTCACCGCCCTTCGGCCATCGGCCCCTCCCCTTCTGGTGGGGTCCGTCAAAAGCAACCTGGGACACCTGGAGCCAGCCTCGGGCATTGCCGGGCTGCTCAAGGCCATGCTCGTGCTCAAGCACCGCACCGCGCCGCCCAGCCTGCACCTTGACGAACCCAATCCGGACATCGACTGCCAGTCCCTGGGCATTGCCTTCGTGACCAAGCCCACTCCCCTGCCCCGGACTCCGGGGCTGGCCATGGTGGGGGTCAACTCCTTCGGTTTCGGCGGGGCCAACGCCCATGTCCTTTTGGAGGCCGCGCCAGACGCCGCGCCAGACGCCAGGCCCGATATCTCCGGCCACGCCGCCGCCCCCGGGCCGCTTCTGCTCTCCGCCCACAGCCAGGGCAGCCTGCGACGGCTGGCCGGGATGTACGCAGCACGCCTGGAGGAGGCTTCTCCGGACGAACAGTGCGATATCGTCGCCCAGGCCGCCCTGTGCCGCGACCACCTCCACCATCGCATGGTGATCGAGGATGCCGCCGTCTCCGGCGTCGTGGAGGCCCTGCGCCTTGTCGCCGCCAGCGAGGAGGCCCCGGTCAAGGACCGCCGCGTGGTCAGGGGCGACATTTTGGGCGGCGTGGTCCGCACGGCCTTTGTCTATTCCGGCAACGGGGGCAATTGGGCGGGCATGGGAAAGGCCCTTTTCGCCTCGGACAGGGATGCCTCCCGGGCGCTTGACGAGGTGGACGCCGCCATGGCCCCCCTTTTGGGCTGGTCCCCGAAAAAAATGTTTCTGTCCACGGAAGCGGACTGGGATGCAACGCGCATCGACGTGGTGCAACCCCTGCTTTTCGCCATCCAGGCCGGGTTGACCAAGGCCCTGCGGGCCAAGGGGGTCACCCCGGACATGGTCTTCGGACACAGCATCGGCGAGGTGGCCGCCGCCTGGGCCTGCGGCGCCCTGACGGTGGAACAGGCCAGCCGGGTCGTTGTGGAGCGCAGCAGGCTGCAACGGGAATCCCACGGCCTGGGCGACATGGCCGTGGCCCAGCTTGGCGAGAAGGACGCCCTGGCCCTGCCGGGGGTCGTTTCAGGCGAACTCGAGATCGCGGCGGTCAACAGCGCCCGCTACGTGACCCTGACGGGTTCGGCCAAGGCCCTGGACTCGGTACGGGCGGCCCTGAAAAAACGCCGGGCGGTCTTTCGCGACTTAAAGCTCGGGCACCCCTTCCACAGCCAGGCCATGGAGGCCATCAAGGACCGGCTCCTGGCCGGGCTCTCCGGGGTGCAGCCGGAGGCCGGGAACATCGCGTTTTATTCAACTGTTCATGGCCGGGCATGTCCGGGCGGGGGCCTGGGCGCGGACTATTGGTGGCATAATCTGCGAAAGACGGTTCGATTTCGCGACGCCGCCCTGGCGGCCCTGGACGACGGGGCACGAATATTCATTGAAATCGGCCCGGACGCCCTGCTCCACCCGTTTCTCAAAAACTGCTTCCAGGAGCGCTCCGCCACCACCGTCTACCTGCCCTCCATCAAGCGCGACACCCACGACGGCCAGGTGGCGCATTCCCTGTGGAAGCAGGTCCATATCCACGGCGGCCGGGTGCATCTCCCGGCGATTTTTCCGCACAGTCCGTCCTTCGTGGATCTTCCCGCCTATCCCTTCGACAGGGAACCCTGCATGGCGGAATCCACCACGGAATGCCTGGATCTGTTCGGGGCCAAGCCTGCGGCGCATCCCCTGCTGGGCCGCCGTGTCCGACGTGGCCTGCCCGTCTGGGAAAACACCCTGGACACGCATCTCGTTCCCTTTTTGGCGGACCACGTGGTGGGCGGCGAGGTGGTGCTGCCCGGGGCCGCCTATCTGGAGATGGCCCTGGCCGCCGCCCTGGAGGCTTACGGCCCGGGGGCCGTGGAGATGGAAAACGTCGAGTTGCGCCATCCCATGACCTTTGCCCAGGGCAAAGCCCGGGTGGTGCGGTTCAGCCTGAATGCCGAAGGCGGCGATTTCACCATCGAGAGCCGGGAGATCCTACAATCTGCGGGCATGGTGCAGCACGTCAGCGGCCGCATCGTTCCCCGGACGCACAAGACCTTTGCCCCCGCCGCCCTCCCCGCCGCCCGGGGTGCTGCGGAAGACGTGACCGGGCTCTACGCCAAGGCCGTGGACTCGGGCCTGCACTTCGGCCCGGCGTTTCGGCCCATGCGCCAGGTCTGGCGGGACGGGGACATGGCCGTGGCCCGCCTGGCCCTTGAGCCCAAGGCCATCTTTCCTGCCGCCATCCTGCACCCGAGCCTCATCGACGGCGCGTTCCAGATGCTCTTATCCCTGGTGTCCTGGCAGGATGGCAGCCTGGAAACCTTCATCTATCTGCCCATCCGGGTCGGCCGCCTGCAGATGCTCACGCCCGGGGTGGCCACCCACGCCGTGGCCTTCCTGGCCCGCCAAAGCAAGCGCGCCCTGGCGGCCTCCTTCCAGCTTTTCGACGCGCACGGCCAGGAACTGGCCCGGCTGGACGACTGCCGCTTCGCCCGGGTTCAGACCCGGGAAGGCCTCCAGCGCCAGCAGCATGTCTATGCCACGGCCGTCGTGCCCTCCCGCCACCCCCTGGACGCCTCGCCCTCGGCCGTGCCCGCCGAGGCCGAATTCGACGCCCTGGCCGCCCCGGGGATCGACGCCCTGGCCCGGAGCGAAGGTTCCCTGCGCCGCCGCCAGGAGGCCCTGCCCTTTTTCACGGCCCTGGTCCTTTCCCAGACCATGGAGGCCCTGCGCTCCCTGGCGGGCGGCCGTCGGGAATTCACCGTGGCCGAGCTGGCCCGCAAAGGCGGCGCGGTGGACGGGATGGAGCCGTATCTGGCCCATGCCCTGCACTTCCTGGTGGAGATGGACATGGCCGCCTGCCGGAGGGAACGCTTCCGGCTGACCGCAGAGGATCTGCCGCCCGCCGCTGAGTTGTGGCGCGCGGCCCTGGCGGAATTCCCGGAACATGTCGACGAGTTGGCGCTTCTGGGACAGATCGGCACGAATCTGGGCGAGATCCTGCGCGGCAGGCTTTTGGCGGCCCCGCTCCTGGCCCTGCGCCCCGGCGGCGCCATGGAGAACCTTTTCTCCGCCTGCCCCCGCCACCAGGATGGGCACGCCGCAGCCGCCATCCTGCTCGACGCCATCCTTGAAGCCATCCCCCGGGGAAGCGGCCTGCGCATCCTTGAGGCCGAGGCCGGACCCGGCGGACTGGCCCAGACGCTCATCCCCCGGCTGGCCCCGGGTGTGGCGGAGTATGTGCTGGCCGACCGCGACGAGCATTTCGTGGAGCAGCTTTCGGCCCGTTTCCTGGCCGCTCCCAACGTCCAGGCCTGCGTGTTCGACCCCGACGACCCCGAGGCCTCCCCGCCGGAGGCCATGGCGGGCGGCGGTTTCGACCTGATCTTTTTCGGCCACGCCCTATATCGCCTGACGGACGCCCCCCAGGCCTTGATCCGCCTGTACGATCTGCTGCGCCCGGGGGGCATGATCGTGGTTGTGGACACCCCGCCCCATCCCGTGACCGATCTGCTGTTCGGGCTGGTCCCCGGCTGGTGGCGGGAGGAGTCCCCCGACGGCCGCCCCGTCTCGCGCCTGATGGACCAGCAGGAATGGTCCCGATGCCTGACGGCCGCCGGGTTTCAGCCCCCGCGCCGCTACCTGGGCGGGGACGACAGCGACGTCCTTCTTCTGACCGCCCGGAAGGCGCCAACCCAGGCCGCGACGCATATCCTCCCCGCCCGCAAGCGGTGGGTCTTTTTCGAAGACGCGGCCTGCGCCCCCGAGGCCCGGGCCTTGTCCGAGGCCCTTGGCGCAGCCCTGCGGGCAAGCGGCTGCGACCCCGTGCGGGTGACGTCCGGTCCGGATTTCCAGGGCACGCCGCAGGACGGCTTCACCCTCGATCCGGAATCCCGGGAGCACTGGAAAAAGCTGTTCCAGGCCATGGGAGAGACCGGGGCCAGCCTGGAAATCGTCCATCTGGCGGGGTTCGACATCCGTCAGGAACCAGACCCGAAGATCCTTGACGACATCCAAAATCGCCGCGTGGCCAGCGCCGTGGCCCTGGCCCGGGGATGGCGCAAGGCCAAAATTCCCGCCGGACTGTGCCTGGTGACCGGCGGCGGTCTGCCCCTGCCGGGGCAGATCTCGCGCCCCGTGCCGTCCCAGGGGGCCCTGGCGGGCCTTGGCCGGGTTTTGATCAACGAAATGCCCGGGTTTTCGCCCCGGCTGGTGGATCTGCACGCCGATTCCGACGGCGGACTTCCCCTCGACGCCGCCGTGCGGGAGATCCTGTGCCCGATCAGGGATCTGCTCGCGCCCGGCCAGGACGACAAAGAGGTGGCCGTCAGTCGTCAGGGGCGCTTTTGCCTGCGCCTGGCCCCCTTGGAAACGGCGGCCATGGCCCACCCGGCCGCCCAGGCCCCCCAGGCCGTGACCCTGGAGATGACCGAACAGGGGCGGCTCGACGCCGCGACCTGGCGACCCGCCGTGCCGCCCCGGCCCGGCAAGGGACAGGTGCTCATCGCCAACCGGGCCGCCGGGGTCAACTACCGCGACATCATGTTCACCCTGGGCCGCATCCCCGAGGAGGCCCTGGAAAACGGCGCGTCCGGCCCCACCCTGGGCCTGGAATGTTCCGGAACCGTCCTGGCCGTGGGGGAGGGCGTCGCCGGGGTGGCCCCGGGAGACGCGGTGTGCTGCTTAAGCGGCGGGGCCTACGATTCCCATGTGCTGGCCGAGTCCACGGCCGTCTTTCCCCTGCCCCGGGGCATGACCCACACCGCCGCCGCCACCATCCCCGTGGCCCATTTCACGGCCTGGTACGCCCTTACCCACCTGGCCCGGCTGGCCCCGGGCGAGCGCGTGCTCATCCACGGCGCGGCGGGCGGCGTGGGACTGGCCGCCATCCAGATCGCCATGCTGATGGGGGCGGAAATCTTCGCCACGGCCGGTTCCCCGCATAAGCGCGCCCTGCTGTCCGGCCTGGGCGTGCCCCATGTGCTCGATTCGCGCAGCCTGGACTTCGAGGAACGCGTCCGGGAGCTCACCGACGGCCAGGGCGTGGATGTGGTGCTCAACTCCATCTCCGGCGAGGCCCTGCAAAAGAGCCTGGGGCTGCTAAAGCCCCTGGGCCGGTTCCTGGAGCTTGGCAAGGTGGATTTCTACACCAACTCCCCCTTGCGCATGCGCCTTTTGCGCAACAACATCAGCTTTTTCGGCATCGACGTGGACCAGGTGATGCAGGTCAATCCCCTGCTGTGCCGCCGCCTGTTCCTGGAGATGCTTGCGCGTTTCGAGAAAAAGGAGTTGTGGCCCCTGCCCCACGCCGTCACCCCCCGGGCGGCCATCGCCGAGGCCTTCCGCCGCATGCAGCAGTCCCGCCACATGGGCAAGCTGGTGGTGGCCATCGACGAGCTGGCCGCAGGCGTCCGGCCGCTGCCGCCCGCCGAACTCGGCCCCCTGGAGGCGGACGCCAGCTATCTGGTCACCGGCGGACTTGGCGGGCTTGGGCTGGCCGTGTGCGGCCGACTGGCCGCGCTGGGGGCCAGGCGCCTGGTGGCCGTCGGACGCAGCGGCGTCGCCACGGACGCCCAGAAGGCCGCCGTCGCCCGCCTGGAGTCCCTTGGCGTCCGGATGACGGTGGTCAAGGCGGATGTGGCCGACACAGGCGGCCTGGCCGCCGCCCTTGAGGCCGTCCTGCCCGGCCTGCCGCCCTTGCGGGGCGTGGTGCATTGCGCCGGGGTGCTGCGCGACGCCACCATCGCCAACCTCACCTCGGCCGACATCCGCGCCGTGCTGCGGGCCAAGGCCCTGGGCGGCTACAACCTGCACCGCCTGACCAGGGGCATCCCCCTGGACTTTTTCATCATGTTTTCCTCGGCCACCACCGTCCTGGGCAATCCCGGCCAGGGAAACTACGTGGCCGCCAACACCATGCTCGAAAACCTGGCCGCCTACCGGCGCAGCCTGGGCCTGTCGGCCGTGACCTTCGGCTGGGGGCCCATCTCCGACGTGGGCATGCTCACCGGCCGCCCCGAGGTGTTGCAGTCCCTCAAGACCCTCACCGGAGCCCAGGAGTTGCGGGCTGAAACGGCCATGGACCACATGGCGAAATACGCCCGCCACGACCAAAGCTCCCTGCACGTCTTCCGGGTGAGCTTCAAAAAGCTGTCCCGGCTGCCGTACGTGGCCTCGCCCATGTACCGCTACGTCATCTCCGAGGGCTCCTCGGAACAGGCCGCCCTGGATCAGGTGGACATCCGCGAGGTGCTGCGGGGACTTTCGCCCAAGGACGCCGTGGTGCATCTGGCCACGCTTTTGTCCCAGCATTTCGCCCGCATCCTGCGGGTGCCGGTCTCGAAGATCCGCCACGACAAACCCATGGGCGAACTCGGCATGGACTCCCTCATGTATGTGGAACTGGGCCTGGCCACCGAGGAGGCCTTCGGGGTTGACATCTCCGCTTTAAGCTTGGACAAGACGGCAAGCATCCTCACCTTGGCAGAGATGATTCACCGCCAGTTCGATCAACCGGCCGGTTCCGAAGAGGCGCAGGCCGAGGCCGTTTCCCGGCATCTCCGAGACGTTCACGGCGTCAGCATGACTGCGGAAGACGCCAAACGGCTGCTGGATGGCGAAGCCACCCCCCCCCGGCCCAACTGATTCATGGAAGACGGCATGACATTCGACGACAACAGATCACCCGGCCTGGCCGAAAAGGACAGGCTGTCCCTGATTCAGAAAATGCGCGAAAAACTGGCCCAGCGTGAGCCGGGGCAGACTTCGGGACCGTCCCCGGCGCCTTCCGGGATTGATGCATCGGCTTGCGATTTCAGCCAGTTCGCGGATGTGAAAAAAATCGCCATTCACAAGGCCGTGGCCAAACAGTGGGGCATCGATTCCCTGTATTTCCTGTGCCACGAGGGCGTGGCCCGGGACACCACGGTCATCGGCGGCAAGACCTGCCTCAATTTTTCCACCTACGACTATCTGGGCATCAACGGCTCCGAGGCCCTCAACGCCGCAGCCAGGGCGGCCCTGGAAAAATTCGGCAGCAGTTCCTCGGGCAGCCGTCCCACCTCGGGCGAGCGCCCCCCCCACCGCGAACTCGAACGGGCCCTGGCCGATCTGCACAGCGCCCAGGATTGCGTGGTCTTCGTCAGCGGACACGCCACCAACGTCTGGACCATCTACCAGCTGTTCAAAAAACGCGACGTGGTGTTCTACGACAGCCTCTCCCACAACTCCATCATCCAGGGGGCCCAGATCTCCGGGGCCGTGCGCCTGCCCTATGCCCACAACGACCTGGACGCCCTGGAAGAGCTTCTGGCCACGGAACGCCATCGCTACCGCCGGGCGCTGATCGTCACCGAGGGACTTTTCAGCATGGACGGGGACATCCCCGACCTGCCCCGACTGGCGCAGCTCAAGAAAAAATACGGCTGCTTCCTAATGGTGGACGAGGCCCACGCCCTGGGAGTCCTGGGGCCCACGGGCCGGGGCCTTGCCGAGCATTACGGCATGGACCCGGGCGTGGTGGACATCTGGATGGGCACCTTGAGCAAGACCCTGTGCGGCTGCGGCGGTTATGTGGCGGGGCGGGCCGAGCTTGTGGAGTGCCTGAAATATCTGGCCCCCGGCTTTCTCTACAGCGTGGGCATGTCTCCCCCCCTGGCCGCCGCCAGCCGCGAGGCCGTGGCCGTGATGCTCCGCGAACCCGAACGGGTGCGCCGACTTCAGGAGACCAGCCGCTATTTTCTGGACTACGCCCGGCAACAGGGGCTGGATACCGGCCGGGCCCAGGGATACGCGGTCATCCCCATCATGGTCGGCGGCTCCGTGGAAACGGCCATGCTGGCCGCCCGGCTCTTCCACCAGGGGGTGTACGTCATCCCCATCATCTTCCCGGTGGTGGAGGAAAAGGCCGCCAGACTGCGTTTTTTCCTCTCCAGCTCCCATACCAAGGCCCAGGTGCGCCAGGCGCTCGACCTGGTGGCCAAGGAGCTGCCCCGGGTACGCCAGGAGTCTGCGGCCATGGTCGAGGACAGAGACAATGACTCCGGACTGGACGGCCAGGACTAGCCCCCCCGTGGATGGAACCCGACCGACCGCCCCCCACAGCCGATCCTTCCTGTTCCTACAGGGCCCGCAAAGCCGTTTTTTTCGCCGGTTGGGCCTGGCCATCCGGAACACGGGGGCGCGCGTCCTCAAGGTGAACATCTGCGGCGGCGACGTATTCCACTGGCCACGGCCCTGCACCTGCCTGTACCGGGGCTCCCGGGGCGACTGGCCCCAGTGGGTCGCCGAAATCATGGACCGTCACGCCGTGACGGACATCCTGCTCATGGGCGACAAGCGCCCCATGAACCGGGACGCCATCTGCATCGCCCGATCCCGGGGCATTGCCGTGCATGTGCTTGAGGAAGGCTATCTGCGCCCCAATCACATCACTCTGGAACGCGACGGGGTCAACACCCGCTCCCGGCTCCCCGCCACCCCCGAGGAGGTGCGGCGTGAGGCCGGGTTGCTCCCGGACCCGCCCGCCTACCCCAACGTCCCGGACAACATGAAGATCCGGGTCAGGGACACGTTACGCCACCACGTAGGGAACTTTCTTTTGTGGGGACTTTTCCCGCGCTACCGCACCCATCGCCCCTACACCATCGGCTGGGAGCTTACGGGCTGGCTGCCGCGCTATGTCACCCGCCGCGCGCGTCAGGCCCGGGCTCTGGCCGCCCAAAAGGACCTTTTGGAATCAGGACGTCCCTATTTTCTTTTCCCGCTCCAGCTCGACGCCGACATCCAGGTGCGCTCTTATTCCCATTTCGGGGTGCGCGACTCCATCATGCAGGTGCTGTCCTCCTTTGCCGCCAGCGCGCCCAGGGACATGACGCTTGTGGTGAAAAACCATCCCCTGGACAACGGACTGATCAACCTGGACCGTTTCGTGGACAGCTTCGCCCGGGCCACGGGCATCCGGGACCGGGTGGTCTTTCTCGACGGCGGCCAGGGCCGCCTGCTCATGGAACGCGCCCAGTGCCTCGGGGTGGTGCTGGTCAACAGCACCATGGGCCTGGAGGCCCTGGCCCTGGACCGTCCGGTCTTTTCCCTGGGCCGCGCGCCCTACGCCATGCCCGGCCTGGCCGCCACCCAGACGGATTCACCCCTGGACGACTTCTGGAGCGCCCCGCACCACCCCGACCCCCAACTCTTGCGTGATTTCGTCAAACTCTTGCTGCACAAGGCCCTGGTTCTGGGCAACTTCTACACCGATTGGGGCATCGAACTGGCCGTGGCGGGTTCCTTGCGCCGCCTGGGCCTTGTTGCATAAGATAGCCCGACGGAACGCCCCATGACCGGGAGTCCTGCGGCCAGTGACGACGCATGGTTCGCTTCGGGCCGCTCAACCGGGAGGAACGCCCATGCCCCTTTCCCTGCGCCAGGCAGACCCCGAAGACGCCTCGGCCGTGGCCCGTATCATCCGGGAGGTGTCGGCAGGCGTGGCCGACTTCCTGTTGCACCGGGTCTCCCTGGCCGTCTCCGTCAATCGCCTGCTGGCCACCCTGGTCATGGAGCCGGGCAACCCCTTCAGCTACGAAAACGCCCTGCTCCTTGAGCACGACGGCCGTCTGGCGGGGCTCCTTCTGGCCTATCCCTGGGACCGGCACGGCTATCCGGACATCTTGCAGAAACTGGTGGCGCATAAGCGACTGGAGATGCTCGACGGCATGTTGCGCATGGCCGACGCCCAGAGCCTGTACATCAACACCCTGTGGGTGGACGAGGCCCTTCGGGGTACGGGCACGGCCGGGGATCTCCTGGAATGCGCCATGCTTATGGCCCAGGACATGAATCTACCCCGGATCAGCCTGCATGTGTGGGACGACAACGCCAGGGCCATGCGCTTTTATCTACGCCACGGTTTTACGGTCACCCGGCACTATGACGTGCCCCGGTACCGCCAGTTGCAACACGACGGAGGCTTCTCGCACATGACCCTGGTTCTGGCCCCCGAAACCGCGCCCCGGCAACCGGCGGGCCGCCCATGACCGCGCCTGCCCGGCGCCCGCGCCACATCCTGCTCACCGGGGCCACGGGCGGCATCGGCCAGGCCCTGGCTCTGGAATTCGCCGCGCCGGGCGTGCGCCTAAGCCTCACCGGCCGCAACCAGGAGACGCTTTCGGCCCTGGCCCGGAGGTGCCGGGAGGCCGGGGCCGAGGTCGCCGAAAAATCCCTGGACGTACGCCGGATCGAGGCCCTGCACGACTGGATATGCACCATGGACGACGCCTGCCCCGTGGACATGGTCATCGCCAACGCCGGGGTGTCGAGCTCCATCGGCCCGCGCGACGAGGCCGAGCCCGTGGAGGACGTGCGCCGCCTGTTTGCGGTCAACGCCGAGGCCGCCGCCGTGACGCTCTCCGCCCTGGCCGAGCGCATGCGCCTGCGTCGCCAGGGGCGGCTGGCCGTGGTGGCCTCCCTGGGGGGCTGGTGCGGCATGCCCTCCTCCCCGGCCTACAGCGCCAGCAAGGCCGCCGCCCGGATCTACGGCGACTCCCTGCGGGCCTGGCTGGCCCCCTATGGAGTGCGGGTAAGCGTGATCTCGCCCGGGTTCGTGGATTCGCCCATGAGCCGACGCTACATGGGCGACAAGCCCCTGGCCTGGGACGCGGCCAGGGCCGCCCGGCGCATCCGGCGGGGGGTGGAGCGGGGAAGCCCGGTCATCGCCTTCCCGGCCCTGCTGGCCCTGGGCATCAGCCTCCTGAACCTGCTTCCGGCCCGCCTGGGGGACGCCATCCTGCGAAAATTCTTCGCCTTCACCGTTATTCCGGACGCCGAATCCCCGCGCGGCAGGGACGCATCATGATCACCGGCCTCATGGGACTGCTGGCCGCCGTGGCCGCAAGCCTTCTGGTCCACCGCATCGACGCCGTGGCCCACCGGGTCAGGCCTCTGGACGCGGTCATCGACGGCCCGGTGATCCTGGTGTCGGGCATGGGCTATCTCGGCCTTTTGGCCGTCTCGGGGCGGCCGGTGTTCAGCCTGATCCTGATCGTGGGGGGCACGGTGCTGTTGTCCGTCGTCAACCGCCTCAAACACCGGCTTTTTCACGAGCCCATCGTCTTTCTCGACGCCGCCCTGACCTTGCAGGTCATGCGCCATCCCGGGTTTTACGTGCCCTATCTGTTCCCCGCCCCGGTGCTTGCGGCCGGGGCCGTGGCCGCCATCCTGATGGCCGTTTTGTGGGGCCTCGAACCGCCCGTGGATTCGGCCGCGCGGCTGGCTGCAGTCCTGGGGATCGCGGCGGGGCTGGCCGCCTGCGCCCTTTGGGCCACGCTTTTTTTCCCGGCCAGGCGGAAGGCGGCCCTGGGACTTCTGACGCGGTATCCGCCGAGCCTCTCCGCCAACGCGGATTTTTCCCGCTACGGCCTTTTCTGCTCCTTCTTCCTGCACGGCCTGTGGCATGTCCACCAGCGCGGCCAAGGCGGCAATCCGGGCATCCCGCGTTTCCAGGCCAGGCCTGCGGCCGCCCCGGCGGCGCCCGAGAATCTGCCGCACCTGGTTCTGATCCAGGCCGAATCCTTTTTCGACGTGCGTCGGCACATGCCGGACGCCCCGGCCGATCTTCTGCCGCACTACGACCGGCTGCGGGCCGAAGGCGCAGGCGGGCTGTTCCAGGTCCAGACCCATGGGGCCTACACCATGCGTACGGAATTTTCCGTGCTCACGGGGCTTCCCCTTGAGGCCCTGGGCAGCGACGCCTTCAACCCCTATTTCACGGCCAGCCGCCACCGGGTGGACTCCCTGGCCTGGAGGCTGCGCGGCCTGGGCTACCGCACGGCCTGCATCCACCCCTTCTTCCTCACCTTCTTCCAAAGAAACCGGGTCTTGCCCCACCTCGGCTTCGAGACCCTGTACGGCCAGGAGTCCTTCTCCGGGGCCTCCCGCTGCGGCCCCTTCGTCAGCGACGCGGCCCTGTCCCGGTTTGTCCTGGACTGGCTGGCCGCCAGCCGGGAACCGGCCTTCGTGTTCGTCATCACCATGGAGGCCCACGGACCCTGGAAACCCGGACGGCTGACCGGGGAGCCCGGGGCGGAGGGCGTCGCGGACAGGCCCATGGACATCTATCTGCACCACCTGCGCCATACCGACGCCATGCTCGGGACCATGGCCGACGGCCTGTGCGGCCTGGACCGCCCGGCCGCCCTGTGCGCCTACGGCGACCATGTGGGCTGCCTGCCCGATCTGCACCGGCCCAGGGACATGGGCTATGCCGCCACGGATTGGGTGTTGTGGCCCACGCCCATGGCCGGGGCCGGATCGACGCGGTCCCTGCGGCCCGAGGAGATCGGGGGGGTGATGTGGGATGTGGCCCTTGGCAAGGGGCGGCGGTAAGGCCGCGCCGGTTCAGGCCTCGGTTTCCAGACGGATGCGGTGGGACAGGGCGGCCGTGACCCCGGCGCCCCGGAAGGCGCCGGACAGGGGCATGCACAGCTCGGGGTGGTGGGCCGCAGCCAGGGCCAGATGCGCGTCGGCCACGGCCAGTCCCAACGTGGGGTCGTAACCGCGCCACCCGGCCCCGGGCAGATAGGCCTCGGGCCAGGCGTGCAGATCGCGTTCCTCCTGGTCCGCATCCCCGGCCTGATAGCCGGACACGAACCGGGCCGGCAGCCCCGCCTGTCGGCAGACCTCCATAAAAACCAGGGTCACGTCCCGGCAGGCCCCGCGCGAAAGCTCAAGCGTCCGGGACGGTTCCCACACCCCCGGCGCCTGGCGCACCTCCACCCGCACGTTGCGGTACAGCCAGTCCGTCAGGCGGTTGAGAAAGTCCACGGGAAGTCCCCCGCAGGCCGCCGCAAGCTCCATGCCCAGACGCCCGCAGGCCGGGCAGCCCTGTGCCGCCAGATACGGCCAAAGGGCCGCCCGTTCGTGTTCGGGCAACTGCACAGGCAGATGCGCGGCCGCAGGGTCCAGCAGATAGTCGAAGGGATTGGCGCGAAGCGTCCGGGCCTCGAACCGGGTGCAGACCGTCAGGGACTCGTGCAGGCCGTCGAACCACAGCCGGGTGGCGGGATTGCCGCTGGCGTCGAGGATGTCGCACCGCCCGGCGGGCGGCGGGAAGACCTCCAGAGAAAAAGAATCGAGGCGCTGGGAGGCGTTGCCCAGGGGCGTAAGCCGCACCAGATGCGGTTCGAGAAAGACCGGGCGGCTGTAGCGGTAGCTGGTTTCGTGCTCGCCCCTAAACAGCACCGGCCTCGTCCTCCGGCTTGCAGGAAGCAAGCTTGCGGGTCGTGGGAGACAGCTCGGCCGCGATGGCCTCGATCCATTCCGAAGGCAGGGCTCGCACGCTCTCGCGCAGCCGCTCCTGCCACCAGGTGGAGATGTGGGCCAGGTCGGACTGCTCGAAGCGGTGCTCCACCAGGACGAAGGAGCCCTTGGAATAGACCACCACGTCCAGGGGGAAATCCACCCCGGCGGCGCTGATGCGGGTGGAGTCGAAGGCCAGGCAGCCCACCTTGAGGGCGAAGTGGATGGAGTCGGCATATTTGAGGGTGCGGTCCAGCACGGGCTTGCCGTAGCCGGTCTCGCCGATGATATGATACGGCGTGCCCGCGTTGATCTCCACCCAGTTGCCCTGGGGGTAGACGAGGTACAGCTTGTGGGTGGCGTCGCCCGAGAGCTGGCCGCCCATGATCACATGGATGTTGAACTGCAGTCCCGATTCGTCGAGAAAGTCCTTGTCCTCCCTGGCCACCCGCCGGATGACGTCGGCGAAGATGTTCACGGCCTTGTACAGCTTGTTGGGCGGCGGACAGGTTTCCAGGGCCTCCTCGAAGTAGGTGACCACCTTGTCGCGCACCGAGCGCAGGCCCGAGGTCATGAAAAAGAGCACCCCACCGTCGATCTCATAGGTGCTGAGCTTCTGGCCCGTGGTCATCTCGTTGCCCGCCACGATGCGGGTGTCGGAGATGCCCACCAGGCCCTCTTCCACGGTAATGCCAAGGCAAAAGGTCATTGGTCCACCTGTTGGGGGGGTGTGGGGTCGTGGTATCCGAAAAATTCCCGCCCGAGCTGCGTGTCGATGGTGTTCATGCGGGTCTGCAGGCGATCCGTAAACTGGTGCAGACCTTGCTCGAAAACGTCCTCGATGGTCAAGTAGGACAGATCCGAACACAATTGCCCCAAAAGCCGCTCGCTGCCGCGCGAAAAATGCCCCACCCGGGTGCCGGTGATGTCGTGCAGGGCGCGCTGGGCGCTGCCCAGGCCGTAGATGATGGAACGCGGGAAGTCGTGGTCGAAAAGCAAAAACTCCGCCACCCTGGCCGGGGAGATGCGGCCCCGGAGGCGACGGTAGGCGTTGAGCGCGCTGGTGGCCCGCAAAAGCGCCGACCAGTGGATGGAGTCGAAGCTCTGGGGCGCGCCGCTTAAGCCCGGCAGGAGCAGGTGGCAGTTGACGTCGAGAATGCGCGAGGTCTTGTCGCAGCGCTCCAGTTGCCGCCCCAGGCGCGAGAAGTGCCAGGCCTCGTCGTGGATCATGGCGTCCCGGGAAATGCCCTCCAGGATGAAATCGCGGACCTTGATCTCCTGGCAGAACTCCGAGGGGTTGTCCACGACGGCCAGCGGATTTTTGGCCGCGTCATGCACCAGGTGGTAGTAGATGTTGATCTGCTCCCACATCTCGTAGGGGATGACCTCGCGGATGGCCCGGGCGTTTTCCCGGGCGGCCCACAGGCAGGAGGCGATGGAGTTGGCGTAGCCCCGTTCGAAGCACAGAAAGGTGGTCACGGTGGCCGCGTCGTAAGCCCCGTACCGCTCCTCGAAAAGGGTATGGTCGCCGCTGGCGATGACCAGGGGCCGCCATTCCCCGGCCCCGGCCCCGGGCAGATCCAGGGTCAGGTGCCAGTTGACCTCCACGAACCGGGCCAGATTCCCGGCCCGCTCCAGATAACGGCTCATCCAATAGACGGCGTTGGCCACGCGCGCGAGCATGGATCACCTTTCCTCGGTTAGTGTTTGAGCACCCAGGTGTCCTTGCTGCCCCCGCCCTGGGAGGAATTGACCACCAGCGACCCTTTTTTCAGGGCCACCCGGGTCAGTCCCCCGGGGATGACCTGCACGTCGCCGCCGTGCAGGATGTAGGGCCGAAGATCCACATGGCGGCCCTCGAAGTGGTCCCCCACGATGACCGGGGCCCGGGAGAGCATGAGCGCGGGCTGGGCGATGTAGTTTCTGGGCCGGTCCTTGATGCGCCGGACGAACTCCTCGCGCTCGGCCCGGGTCGAGCCGGGGCCGACGAGCATGCCGTAGCCCCCGGACTCGTTGGCGGCCTTGACCACCATGGTCTCCAGATTGTCCAGGACGAAGGCCCGGTCGGCGTCGCGCCAGCACAGGTAGGTGGGCACGTTGGGCAGAAACGGCGTCTCGCCCAGGTAATAGCGGATGATCTCCGGGACGAAGGCGTAGACCACCTTGTCGTCGGCCACGCCGGTTCCCGGGGCGTTGGCCAGGCAGACGTTTCCGGCCCGGTAGGCGGACATGATCCCCGGCACCCCGAGCAGGGACTCGGGCCGAAACACCAGGGGATCCAAGAAGTCGTCGTTGAGCCTGCGATAGATGACATCCACCTTTTTGAGGCCCTTGGTGGTGCGCATGTAGACGAAGTTGTTTTCCACGATCAGGTCATGGTTCTGCACCAGCTCGATGCCGGTCTGAAGGGCCAGAAACGAATGCTCGAAATAGGCCGAGTTGTAGATGCCGGGGGTGAGAAGCGCCACGCAGGGCTGGGCCACGGGGTGGGGCGCCATGCGCAACAGCATGTCCAAAAGCCTGGCCGGATAGTCGTCCACGGGCCGGACCCGGGAGGCGGCGAAGACCTCGGGCAGGGTGCGCTTCATGAGCCGCCGGTTGGCCAGCACGTAGGACACCCCCGAGGGACAGCGCAGGTTGTCCTCCAGGACGTAAAAGACGCCCTTCTCGTCACGCACCAGATCCGTGCCCGTGACGTGGCACCAGATGCCCCGAGGCGGGTTGACGCCCATGCAGGCGGGCAGAAAGCCCTCGGCGGTTTCGATGATCTCCCGGGGGACGACGCCGTCGCGGATGATCTTCTGGTCGTGATAGATGTCGTCGAGAAACAGGTTCAGGGCGAAGATGCGCTGCTTGAGCCCGATCTCGATCTTGTCCCAGTCTTTCGCCGAAACCACGCGCGGAACCACGTCGAAGGGAAAGATTTTTTCCGTGCCCTGCTCATGGCCGTAGACCGTAAACGTGATGCCCAGGTCGTAGAGGGCCTTTTCGGCCTTCTGCTGACGGCGTAACAGCTCGCCCTCGGGCAGGGACTCGATTTTTTCCACCAAAAGCCGCGTGCCGTCCCTGGCCACCCCGGGGGTGGCGAACATTTCGTCGTGGAACGGACCCAGGTCGTATCCGGTGAACTTCATGGAAGCCCCGCTTTACACAATATTGTTATTTTTTAGCAATATGCCCCCAGTCTCCGGCCCCTGTCAACACGCGCCACGACTCAAGATACTCAAAATTTATCAATTTTGTTAAAACGCGGCCTTTATCTCCTGGCCAAACGCCAGCCCCGACTCGAGAGCATAGCCCTCCCGGCCGGGCCGCTTGTCAGGCGCGGCAGGCCGGGGGTATTTCAGGCCTCATGCCACACCGTATCCACACAAGTCGCGCCGCCGCAGGCCCCGGGCGACCGCCCGCGCCTGCCGCCTGGCGGACGGAGAACCGCACCTTTTTGTCCTCCGCACCCTCCGCGCCCCCCCGGCCCACGGATCAGGCCGGATCAGCCCAGCCGGTCAGGCCAGTCCGGAGGGTCCGGCCGCTCCGGAGGACCGCGCCCATTGGCCGGGGGCATCGCCCATGACTCCCCCGTTCACCCTGCGGCCCCCGGCCGATGTGCTGGTGCTCGGCGCGGGGCTGGCCGGACTGGCCGCCGCCCGGGCCGCTCTGGAGGCCTCGCCCGGGGCTGTCGTGACGGTCGTCGCGCCGGAGGGCGGCCCATCGGGATCGTCGTTTTCCAACATCCACGACCGCCTGGGCCTGCATGCCCCGGCCACCGACCCGGAGCGCGAGGCGTTTTGCCGCGAGGCCCTGGCCCTGGGCCGTCCCGGCATGGTGGACGAAGGGCTTGTCAAAATTCTGGCGGAGGAGGCCCTGGAGCGCCGCCAGGAACTGGAGGCCCTGGGCGTGGCCTTCGTGCGCGATGAAACCGGCGCGCCGCGTCTCTATCCGGCCTGCTTCAGCCCCCAGTCCCGGAGGGCCGCGATTTTTGGCGACCTGGCCCATGCCTACCGGATCATGGCCGACCGGGCGGCGTCCCTGGGCGGGCGGCTGGTTCCGGGGCTGACCGCCGTGTCGCTCGTGCAGGAATCGCCCGGGGCCCGGGTATTGGGGGCGCTTTGCGAGGACGCCGCCGGGGAATTTTCCGTCTTGCCCGCCCGGGCGGTGGTGGCGGCCATGGGCGGCCCGGCCGCGCTTTTTCTCCACAACCAGGCGGGACGGGGCGGCGCCGGGGCCGGAACCGGGCACGGCATCCTGGCCGCCGCCGGGGCGGCCATGGCCAACACGGCCTATCTGCAATGGATGTGGGCCCGGCTGCCGGGCCGGGCCTTCTGGCCGGTGTGGAACCTGCTTGGCGACTCGACCTTCCTCCTGAACCGCCAGGGGCGCCCCGTGCCCCTCCCCGACGCGGTACGGGCCGCATCACTGTCCCGGGCCGCCCACTGCCCCCTGGGCCACGGCCTGGCCGACGCCGCCCTGGACCGCTTTGTTCTGGCCCATGCCGACACGATGGGCGTGGCCGCCATCCGGACACAGGCCCCAGGCGGGGGCCCGGAACGCCTCCAGGCGGCGCTTATGGCCCATGCCGGAAACGGCGGAGCCCTCATCGACGCCTGGGGCCATACCACGGTCCCCGGGCTGTTCGCCGCCGGGGAATGCGCCACGGGCATGCATGGAGCCAACCGCCTGGGCGGAGCCATGGTGGCGGCCTGCCTGGTCTTCGGCGCCCGGGCCGGGAGGGCGGCGGCCACGGTGCCGGACCAGCCCACGGGTCTTACCCGGGATATCGTGGCACAGAGTGTGCATGGGAAAAATCGTGATCTGCGCCAGCGTGAGGCAACGCGACGCTCCCTTGCCCACGC
The DNA here is from genome assembly GCF_036584575.1 of Desulfolutivibrio sp. Lineage (NCBI taxonomy): Bacteria > Pseudomonadati > Thermodesulfobacteriota > Desulfovibrionia > Desulfovibrionales > Desulfovibrionaceae > Desulfolutivibrio > Desulfolutivibrio sp. The sequence goes on along the minus strand of NZ_JAZHDB010000084.1, from coordinate 26,517 downwards.
CCTGCAACGGCACGGACTTCCCCGGGATGATCGCCATGGTCTGGATCTCTTGGAGCCCCTGGCAGATCGCAGACGGACCATCTCGGACACCCTGGCCGCGCGCATGATCGATTCGGCGCTGACATTCGCCCGGGGTCGCTCCTGATTTTTTTCCCGATGTGGGCGCAACGTGCCTGCACAGGGTAAAGATTGCCCGACTGCTGCCGATAATGTTAGGGAACCGAACGATCGACATAAGGACGACGACACCATGGCCACCACTTCGACAGCCGCTCAACCATTGAAACAACAGGATATTGACGCGGAGTCTTGTGCTGCCGGGCGGGGGCTGCTATGTGGGACGAAAACACGGCAATTTGGTCGCCCCATGAACGATCTCACGGTTTTGCCGCTTCGCAAGCAATACTACGCCCCCAGCAAGGACACCTGGGTGCTGGCCATTTTGGATGCCCTGTCCCTGGACAGCAACCTCTCCCAGCGCGACCTGGGCCGCCGCCTGGGCATCAGCGGCGCGGTGGTCAACCAACGCCTGCGCGAGCTGCAAAACCGCAGCCTGATCCGTTTCGAGGTTAGAAACGGCAAAAGTTACCGCTACGTGCTCACCCCCGAGGGGGAGATCCTGCGCGAGGAGATGGTTTCCCGGTGCACCAGCGAGGCCATCCACATCTACACGGCGCTCAAGCGCCACTGCCGGGAGCGCCTGGAATGGCTTCGGGCCAGGAACATCATGAAGATCGCCATGTTCGGGGCCTCCGAAACCTGCGAGGTGGTCATTTCGGCCCTAAGCGACATGCCGTTTAAGGTCATGGCCCTGGTGGACAACGACGTTTCGAAACACGGCACGGTTTTTCACGGCTATGTCGTCTCGTCGCCCAGGATATTGGAATTGGTGGACTGCCAGGCCGTGTTGATCACCTCTTTTGGCCGACAATCCGAGATTCGTGAACAGCTAGCGCCCTTGTGCCGCACAAGGGGGGTGGAGATCGTGAGCCTATGAACACCGTAAAAGGCATCCGCATCGCTTCCGGACGGCGTATCGGCCCCGGGGAACCGTGCTTTATCGTAGCCGAAATCGGCAACAACCATCAAGGGGATCTGAGCATCGCCCGGGACATGGTCTACGCTGCCGCCGCCGCCGGAGCGGACGCGGTGAAGTTTCAAAAGCGCGACATGGACTGCCTGTTCACCCGGGCCGGCAAGGAAGCCCCCTACGGCGGCAAACACAGCTTCGGCCCCACCTACGGCGAACATCGCCTGGCTCTGGAACTGGGCATGGAGGCCATGGCCGAACTCAAGGCCCTGTCCGAAAAGCTCGGCCTGGTCTTTTTCGCCTCGGCCTGGGATCTGGTCAGCGCCCGGGAGATGCTGGACCTGGGCATGGAAATTTTCAAGGTCTGCTCGGCGGACCTGGTCAACATCCCCCTGCTGCGGATGGTGGGCGAGGCCGACGTGCCGGTGATCATGTCCACGGGCATGAGCGACTGGCAGGATGTGGACGTGGCCGTGGCCGAGATGCGCCGCTACCATGAACACATGGTGCTCTTGCATTGCAACAGCTCCTATCCCTGCCCCGACGAACTGGTGGGGCTCCCGGTCATGCTGGCCATGGCCAAACGCTACGGCCTGCCCGTGGGCTATTCCGGCCACGAAACCGGCCTTGGGCCGAGCATCGCCTCCGTGGCCATGGGGGCCTGCGTGGTGGAGCGCCATTTCACCCTGGACCGCTCCCAGCGCGGCACCGACCATCAGGCGTCGCTCGAGCCCGGACATTTCGCGGGCCTGTGCGCCATGATCCGGGAGACCGAGGCGGCCATGCGCCTGCGCAAAAAGCAGGTCTGCCCCACCGAACGGTCTTCGGCCGCCAAGTTGCGCAAAAGCATCGTGTTCGCCCGCGACCTTCCGGCCGGGCATGTCCTTAGCCAGGCCGACATCACGGTCAAATGCCCCGGCACGGGCATCTCGCCGGTGCAGTGGGACGAGGTGCTGGGGAGCCGCCTGACGCGTAGCGTCCTGTGCGAAGAGCTTGTGGACTGGGACGCCCTGGCTGCGGACCAGCCGTCCGCGACCATGTCCGGGCGCTTGTAACCCGGCCTCGGCGCCCGGGGACGCCCTCGCCAGGGCGGCCGTCCCGGCCAGGGCCCCGCCAGGGGAGAAGGCATGCGCATCGTGATGATCGCCGAAAACGATCCGGCCGGGGTGGGGTCGCTTCTGCGAAGCGCGCTGACCCGGCACACGGACCACGTCTGTCGGCTGGTCACCACCCAGACCCGCTACACCCACAACTGGGAAAAAGACCTGCACGTGCCCCTGCTCGACGCGGCAGGCCTGGACGAACTGGCCACGGTCCTTGAGACGGCCGACGTCTTCCATTTCCACATGTTGGCCGACGAGCACATGCCCCTGGGGCCGCTCACGGCCGCCCCGTTCATGGCCAAAAAGGCCATCGTCCACCACCACCACGGGCACCACGTCTTCCGGGCCCACCCGGAAATCTTCCAGAAAAAATACCGCGACCTGGGACGAAAAAACCTGCTGGTCTGCACCCCGGACCTGCTTCTCAAGCTGCCCGGGGCCCGCTTGCAGCCCAACCTCGTGCCCCAGAACGCCCCCCTGTACCTGCCCAGGCCGCGCACGCCCGACGGCCGGGTGCGGCTTGGGCACTCCCCCACCCGCAAGGATTTGAAAAACACCGACGAGCTTGTGGCGGTCCACGCCAGGCTGGCCAAGGAACTGCCCCTGGACCTGGACCTCATCGACGACGTCCCCCATGTGGAATGTCTGGCCCGCAAACAGGCCTGCGACATCGTTTTCGACCACATGCAGGGCTACTACGGCATGTCCTCGCTGGAGGCCCTGTCCCAGGGCGCACCCGCCATCGCCGGGCTGGACGACTGGAACACGGCGACCATCCGGGAATACTTCGGCGTGGACGAGCTCCCCTGGGTGGCGGCCCGCACGGCAGGGGAGCTGGAAGCCCGCCTGCGCGAACTGGTCGCCGACCCGGACGAACGAAACCGCATCGGCCGCGCCTCCCGGACCTTCATGGAGACAGTCTGGAGCGAGGAACGCCTCACGGCCGCCCTCTGCGATTTCTACGCCTCCTTACGCTGATCGCGCATCACTCCCGTCCCTTGGCCCGTCCCTTGGCCCGCCCCTTGGCCCGCCCGGTAACGGGACACGTCGCACCGCCCAAGCAAAACACCCCCGGGCGCCTTCGACGCTCATGGCGCAACGCAGGGAGCCACAGGCGGCGACCTCCGCCTGGATCTCGGCCGGGAGCGAACACCGGACGGCCCTTACGGCAGCGGTTTTTCCGATCCGTCCGGGCATCAGGCCCCGGGCGCGGGCTTGCAGCTCATATGGCACACACCGCCAGGCGTCTGCACGGCATACGGGAAGAACTTTTTCCTGAAATACAGGGCCACATTGACCAGGGCAATCAGCACCGGAACCTCCACCAGGGGGCCGATGACCGCAGCGAAGGCCTCGCCGGAGTTGATGCCGAAGACCGCGATGGCCACGGCGATGGCCAACTCGAAGTTGTTGGAGGCAGCGGTGAAGCTCAACGTCGTGGCCTGCTCGTAGGTGGCCCCGGCCTTGTAAGACAGGAAAAAAGACGCCAGGAACATGACCAGGAAATAGATGGCCAGCGGAATGGCGATGCGGATGACGTCAAAGGGCAGCGCGACAACCTTGTCGCCCTTGAGGGAGAACATGATCAGGATCGTGAAGAGCAGGAACACCAGGGTCAGGGGACTGATTTTGGGGATGAACACCCGCTCGTACCAGTCCTTTCCCTTGACCCGAAGCCCCACGAACCGGGTGATCATGCCCGCCAGGAAGGGAATGCCCAGATAGATGAACACGCTCTCGGCGATCTGGCCCATGGAGATGTCCACCACCACGCCCGAAAGCCCGAACCAGCCCGGCAGGACGGTGATGAACAGGTAGGCGTAGGCCGAGAAAAAAAGCACCTGGAAGATGGAATTAAACGCCACCAGTCCGGCGCAGTATTCGCTGTCGCCCCGGGCCAGGTCGTTCCAGACGATGACCATGGCGATGCACCGGGCCAGGCCGATGAGGATAAGGCCCACCATGTAGTCGTGGTGGCCGGACAAAAAGGCCACGGCCAGCCCGAACATGAGGATGGGGCCGATGATCCAGTTTTGGACAAGGGACAGGGCCAGCACCCGGACGTTGCGGAAAACCTGGCCGAGCTCCTCGTATTTCACCTTGGCCAGGGGCGGATACATCATGAGGATCAGCCCGATAGCGATGGGGATGTTGGTCGTGCCCACCTGGAAGGCTTCGATGACGCCTTTTATGCCGGGGAAAAGAGAGCCGCTCCCGACGCCGACAAACATGGCCAAAAAAATCCACACCGTCAGATACCTGTCCAAAAAGGACAGCCTCTTCACCACGGACTCGGTCATATGCCGTCTCCTTGTTTTGCGGTGTCGGGCCCGGCGCAGGCGGCGGCGGTTTTCGTCTTGAGATGGGCGCACAGCCTGGCGTGATCCTCCCGGGCCATGGGCAGGCCGGGCAGGGTCTCCCGCAGGGCGGCCAACACCCGGGCCTGGACGGGGTCCGCCGGTTCGGCCAGGCGATAAGAGACCCACTTCCCTCTCCGCACTCCCGTCACCCAGCCGGAATTGTCCAGATAGGCCAGGTGCCGCGACACCCGGGACTGCGGCAGCGTAAGCGCCGCCATCACGTCGCAGACGCACAGTTCGCCGTGGCCCAGGAGCTGCACGATGCGCAGCCGGGTCGGATCGGACAGGGCCTTGAGCCGTTTCGCAATGTCATTCATGCTTCTATCATATTCGCATATGCGCATATGTCAACACCTGGCCCTCGGCCAGCCTTGCGCCCCGCCCCGCAGGGACGTATCCGCCCACCGGCACATACTCCACGGGAGTGGCCAAGAGGTGACACGCGCGCCCCGCCGACGACGGTCATGGCTCGTCCCGGCCAGGCGATGTGCCCTCATCGAACGTCCTGCTCCTGGTATTGACAGGTCCGGGGTTCGGGATTATCTCGATGCTGTTTGGCGATTTCGCCAAGAGGATGCCATGCAGGAACTGAACATTACACCCCGGCCGACCCGGGAGACGTTTGCGGAGCGGGCCCGGATCATCAAGGCCCTGGCGCACCCCTCCCGGCTTTTGATCGTGGACGAACTGTCGCGGGGCGAGAGGTGCGTGTGCGAGCTGACCGAGCTTGTGGGACACGACATCTCCACGGTCTCCAAGCACCTGTCGCTGCTCAAAAAAAGCGGCCTCGTGGTGGACGAAAAACGTGGCCTCCAGGTGTATTACCGACTCAAGACGCCGTGCGTGCTGAACTTTTTTACGTGCATCGAGAATGTGCTCCGGGACCGGTAAAATTTTTTTCGCCTCCACTTGGCGAAATAGCCAAGCAGAGACCCCCCATGGAAACACGCCAGGGCCGACCACGGGTCGGTTGGTCCCAGACGGGACAGAAAGACGACACAAGCGTCGGCGACGTGCCCGGGATTGCCGGGAACTCCCTTCCGGCGGTTTTCGCCGACGCCGGGCAACACATCTTTTTACCATCGGAGGAAACACATGACTCAAGAAAAAAGCTGCGCCTGCTCCACTGCGCCCAAACTGATTTTTTCCTGTTCCGGCGGGGCCGATGTGGGCGCCGTGGCCGACCTGACCGCCCGGAAGCTGACCCGGGACGGCGTGGGCAAGATGTTCTGTCTGGCCGGGATCGGCGGCCGGGTGAGCGGCATCGTCAAATCCACCGAGGCCGCGTCGAAGATATTGGCCATCGACGGCTGTCCCCTGAATTGCGCCGCCAAGACCCTGAAAGAGGCTGGATTCAATGATTTCGTCCATGTCCGGCTGACGGACCTGGGCTGTGAAAAGGGGAACACGCCGGTGGAGGACGACCAGGTCGCGGCCATGGCCCAAAAAATCACCCCGCTTTTTTCGGAGTAAAGCCATGCACACGACGGCCGTACGATTTTCAACATGGCTCCTTCTGGCCCTGCTGCTGACGGGAACCCTCTTTCTGGCCTCCTGCGACAGCGCCGAGCCTCCAAAAGGCTCGGTTTTTGAAACGGAACGAGCCTCTTCGTCCCAGAAGACGGGGGCGCCGGGAGCGCCGGGGGCGACTGAGGCGACGCAGAAAACCGACATCCAGGTTCCCGTGCCGGGCATGGTGACCATGGTGGACCTGGGGGCCAAGTCCTGCATCCCATGCAAGATGATGACCCCGATCCTCGAAGCACTGGAGAAGGAATACGCGAACCGGGCGGCCATCGTGTTCATCGATGTCTGGAAACGTCCGGACCAGACGCCGCTTTTCGGCATTAAGGCCATCCCGACCCAGATCTTCTACGACAAAAACGGCAAAGAGATCAGACGGCACGAAGGATTCATGGACAAACAGTCCATATCGGCCATCCTGGAAAAGCTGCTCAAGGAATAAACATCCAATTTACGATGCAATCAGTTGAAATAACGGTGCAACAATGAAGAAATGCGATGCCAAGGCCTGTGCCTGCGCCGATGAGGCGAAGCCCATGGGAAAAATCAGTCCTCAGGAAAACCCCCGCCTCCTGAAGTACCTGGCGGTGCTCGTGCCATCCCTGGTCGTGTGGTGGCTGGCGTACGGCCAGTTGGCCGCCGTGGCCCGGTATCTGACCCTGGACGTGTTTGGTCTGGCCCCAGGCAGCCACGCCGCCGAGGCCGTGGAATTTTTCCTCTACGACACCCCCAAGGTGCTCATGCTCCTGACCCTGGTGGTTTTCGGCGTGGGCATCCTGCGCTCCTTTTTTACGCCGGAACGCACGCGGCGGGTGTTGGCCGGGAAGCGGGAGTCGGCCGGGAACGTGATGGCCGCCCTTTTGGGCATCGTCACGCCGTTTTGCTCCTGTTCGGCCGTGCCGCTTTTCATCGGCTTCGTCACCGCCGGGGTGCCGCTCGGGGTCACGTTTTCCTTTCTCATCGCCGCCCCCATGGTCAACGAGATCGCCCTGGTTTTGCTCTACGGCCTTCTGGGATGGAAGGTCGCGGCGCTGTACATGGTCACCGGGCTGTCCATCGCCATGGTCGCCGGGTGGGTGATCGGGAAGCTGAACCTCGAAAACCAGATCGAGGACTGGGTGCGGGCCATGCGCTCGGACCCGGAGAACGTCCCCGATACGAAAATGCCGTTTTCCGAACGGATCGCGGCCGGACTGGCGGCGGTCAAGGACATCGTGGGCAAGGTCTGGCTGTATGTGGTCCTGGGCATCGCCGTGGGGGCAGGCATCCACGGCTACGTGCCGGAGGGGTTCATGGCCCAGATCATGGGCAAGGGGGCCTGGTGGTCCGTGCCCGTGGCGGTCCTTATCGGCATTCCCATGTATTCCAATGCGGCGGGCATCGTGCCGGTGGTGGAGGCCCTTCTGGGCAAGGGCGCGGCCCTGGGCACGGTGTTGGCCTTCATGATGGCGGTCATCGCCCTGTCGCTGCCGGAGATGGTGATCCTGCGCAAGGTTTTAAAACCCCGGCTCATCGCCGCCTTCGCAGGCGTCGTGGGCCTGGGCATCCTTTTCGTGGGCTATCTGTTCAACCTTTTGGTCTAGTCGCGCGGGGCATGCGAAACCGGCGGCATTCCCCGGTTCCGGCCCCGGCGGCGTCACCCTGAACCTTCAGACAGGAGAACGGTCATGGACATCAAGGTGCTGGGGCCCGGCTGCCCCAAATGCAAGGAAGTGGAGAGGCTGGCCATGGACGCGGTTCGGGAATCCGGCGTGGCGGCCAATGTGGAGAAGATTTCGGACCTCAAGGAAATCATGAACTACGGGGTGTTTTCCACCCCGGCCGTGGTCATCGACGGCGTGGTCAAATCCGTGGGCAAGGTTCCCTCGAAAAAGGAATTTTTGTCCTGGATCAAACCGGCCTGACGCCCGAAACCGCACAGGCCGCGTCGGCCGGGATAGGCCTGCGGCCGTGGCCCCCCCCGGGCCGGGCAGTCCGGCGGATGTCGGCCCATAAGGGATGACCATGGACCACTTCTTTCTGACCGTAAACCAGTGGATGACCGGCGGTACGGCCATCGCCGCCCTGGGCTGTTTCCTCTGGGGCGTGGTCAGCGTGCTGTTCAGTCCCTGCCACCTGGCCTCCATCCCGCTCATCGTCGGCTACGTGGGCGGCCAGGATGAGTCGGCGACGAGCCGCAGCGCCGCGCTCTATGCGGTCCTGTTCACCTTCGGGCTTTTCATCACCATAGCAACGGTGGGCGTGGTCTGCGCCCTTCTGGGCCGGATGCTGGGCGATATCGGCTCCTGGTGGACGATCCTGGTCGGGCTGGTCCTGGTCTGGGTCTCCCTGGACATGCTCGGGGTGGCGCACTGCTCCATGTCCGGCAGCCTTCTGGGGAAAATCCGCCTCAAGGGGCTTCCCGGGGCCTTCGCCCTGGGCCTGGGATACGGCATCCTGTCCGGCTCCTGCACCTTCGGGTTCATCGCCCCCATCCTGGCCGTCATCACCATCCAGGACAGGCTGGCCACGGGGTTGCTTTTCATCCTGCTTTTCGGCATCGGGCATTGTCTGCCCATCGTGGCGGCCGGAAGCTCCACGGCCTGGGTCAAACGCATGCTGGCCAGGAGTTCCTTCCAGGAGGCCAGCGGTCGATTCCGGAAGCTGGCCGGGGGCATGATCGCCCTTCTGGGCCTCTACTTCATCGCCAGACCATTTCTCGAATCGTGAGGGACAGGATGCACTTGATACGCAAAACGCTTCAGCAGTCGTTTCTTTTGGTGGCCATCGCCGTGGTGGCCGGGCTGGCCGTCAACGCCCTGCGCCCGGACGGGCTGTCCCTGGCCGGGGCCACGCCAAGCGCCGTCACCCTGCCTGCGGACGAAACGGACATCGCCCTCAAGGACGCCGTGGTGCTCTCCCTGTCCAAGCGGGCGGTGTTTTTGGATGCCAGGAGCGGCTTCGAATTCGCCGACGGCCATATCCAGGGCGCGCTGAGCGTCCCGGTGGACGATTTCGAGCGGATCTTCCCCGGCATCGAAAAAGACCTCGCCGGAAAGGACGCGATCATCGCCTATTGCGACGGGGAACACTGCCCCTTAAGCGGTGAACTGGCCGAAAAGCTCACCTCGCGCGGGGTGAAAAACGTCTACGTTTTAAAAAACGGCTGGACCCTGTGGAACAACGAGGGGCTTCCGGTCGGGAAAGGCCAGTGACCCTCAGGGACGCGCCCTCCGGCCGGGACATGGCCGCACCCCGGACGACATCCTGGGCCGCCCGCCTCGCCCCGGCCATGGAGGCGGCCTTGCGGCTTTTTCTGGCCGGACTTTTCGCCTACGCCAGCCTGGACAAGATCGCCCATCCGGACCAGTTCGCGGCCATCCTCCACGATTACCGGCTGCTGCCCCAGGCGGTCGTCCCCTTTACGGCCGTGGTCCTGCCCTGGCTGGAGGCGGTGCTGGCCCTGGCCCTGGTCCTGGGGAGATGGCGCGAGGGGGCGCTTTTTCTGTCCGTCGCCCTGCTGGCGGCCTTTTGGGCCTCCCTGGCGGTCAACATGGCCCGGGGCCTGGACGTCAGTTGCGGCTGTTTCTCCGCGGCCAAGGACAGCGACGGCAACATGGCCTGGTATCTCGTGCGCGACGGCTTTTTCGTCCTGACCGGGCTGGCCGCCTGGTACCTGGGGGTGTGGCGGAGGCGCCGGTCCCCGGGCGGCTGAGCCACGACGCCCCCGGGCCGGTCGCCGGAAGCTGCGCCGCTTGCCTTCCCCCCCTGCCGGAGGTAGACGGACGAAAGGGGATGGAGTCCCCCGGGTAACCGCCGTGATGCTGATGACTCCTGCCGCAACAAGGCAGGGGACTATGGAATGAAAACCACGCCTTTCGCGTGGTTTTTTTATTGCCTTCCAAATGAGGAGCCCTCCCATGCAGTTGGATCGCACCCGGCGGCAGGCAGCCGACTACATCCTGGAACGGGCTTGCCAAAGCGGCGGATTCTGTTTCTACCGCCTGGACGAACCCAACCCCCAGGATACCTATTTCGCCCTGGCCGGACTGCACCTCCTCGGCGTCCCGCCTCCAGGGGAAAAGACCGCCGCCTACCTCGCCTCCCTGCAAGATGCGGACGGCTCCTTCGGCCCCCTTTCGCGCACGTATTTCGCCGTGGCAAGCCTGCATCTCCTTGACCGCCGTCCGCTCCGCGATCCCGGGCAGGCCGTGGCCGCGCTGCTGCGGCAGCTCCTCGATTCAAGCCGCCCGCCCCAAGACTTCCGGGCCCAGACCTACCGCGACCTGGACCGCGCCTGCGCCCTGTCCGCCGCAACCGGCCTGCCCATGCCCCCGCCCCTGGCCGAGGAACTGGCCGTCACCCTGCAACGCTGCGCCCACCCCGGCGGCGGATTCGGGGTGAACGGCCCAAGTCTGGACGAAACCCGGGCGGCGGTGTCCGCCCTTTGCCGCATCGGAAAACCGGTCGCCCGGGAACGCGTGGCCCCGTTCGTGCGGGCCTGCGAGGACGCGACCTTCGGATTCACAGGGAAACCGGGCTCCTCCCTGTCCTATCTGGAATACATCCATGCCGGGGTGTCCCTGTGCGCCGCCCTGGACATGACCCCAACCCACGTCGGCGCATGCGCGGACTTCATCCTGAACTGCCAGACAACGAACGGGGGCTTCGCCCGGGCGGAAACCGGCATCGCAACCCTTGAAAACACGTATTTTGCGCTCCAAGCCCTGATGCACCTCAACCACGGAGAAGACCGACATGGAGCCGTCACGCCTCCCTGAATCCGTCGTCAAACTCGGCTGGATCAGCTTTTTTACCGATGTGGCCTCGGAGATGGTCTATCCGGTCGTGCCGCTTTTCCTGACCGCCGCCCTGGGCGCGCCCGTCGTGGTCATCGGGGCCATCGAAGGCGTGGCCGAGGCCATCGTCAGCGTCATGAAAGGGCTTTCGGGCTGGCATTGCGACCGCATGGGACGGCGCGTCCCGTACATCAAATGGGGCTACGGCCTGGGGGCGGCCTCCAAGCCGCTCATGGCCCTGGCCGTTTCCTGGCCCATGGTCTTTGTGGCCCGGGCCGTGGACCGTCTCGGCAAGGGACTGCGCACCACCGCCCGCGACGCGCTCATCGCCGATGCCGTCGAGGCCTCCCAGGGCGGCCGGGCCTACGGTTTCCACCGCATGATGGACACCAGCGGGGCCATTGTCGGCGTGCTCATCGCCCTGGCCCTTCTGGCCCTTTTGCCGGGGCAGTATCGCCTGATTTTTCTCCTGGCGGCCCTGCCCGGGGCCGCCGCGGTCCTTCTGACCTTCAAGATCCGGGAAGCCAATACCGGCGCATCGACGACAGCCGACGCCTGTTCCCAATCGATCCGTCCCCAGGCGGCCCCGGGCAGCCGCCCCTGGTCCGGATTGCCCGCCGCCTATTGGAAAACCCTCGGCCTGCTCGTGGTCTTCGCCTTCGCCAACTCCAGCGACACCCTGCTGCTTCTCCGGGCCAAAAACCTCGGACTCAGTGACGTCCAATCCATCCTGGGCTATACCCTCTTCAACATCGTATACGCCGCAAGCGCCTATCCCCTGGGCGTCCTCAGCGACCGTTTCGGCCGCTGGGGCATGGTCATCTCCGGATGGACGCTCTACGCCGTGGTGTATTTCGGATTCGCCCTGGCGGATATGAGCGCCGTGTGGTGGCTGTTTCCGCTGTACGGCCTGTTCATGGGCCTGACCGAAGGCGTGGGACGGGCGCTTATCCGGGATACGATTCCGGAAGAAAAAAAGGGGACGGCCATGGGCATCTTCCACATGTCCATCGGACTCACCATGCTGGCCGGAAGCGTCACGGCCGGGCTTCTCTGGGACGTCGTCGGCCCCAAGGCCCCGTTCGTCCTCGGGGGAAGCGTGGCCCTGGCGGCTGTCGTGCTGGCCTTGTCGTTCATGCCACGGACACCCTTTATCCCCGCCGATGGCGGCAAGGGATAATGGGCCTTCGCGTCATGAACCAGTCCAGGCCCTTCGTCGACCCCGCCGGGCTCCCCGTGAGGGGGGTTTTCCCTTACGCCGTCGGGCATGCATCAAGGAAGTCGCCATGCAAAAAATCCTCCTGATCTGCCTGGCCGGGGCCCTGGGCGCCCTGGCCAGATATTGGCTCTCGGGCGCGGTCTACGGCCTTATGGGCCGGGATTTCCCCTGGGGCACCAGCGCCGTGAACATCCTGGGCTGCTTCCTCTTCGGCCTGGTCTGGGTGATGTCCGAGGAGCGCGGCATCCTCCCCCCCCAGTTCCGCCTCATCGTCCTGGTGGGCTTTATGGGGGCCTTCACCACCTTTTCCACGTTCATCTTCGAAAGCGCCGAACTGGCGCGGACCACCGAGTGGCTGAAGATGGGCCTCAATATGGCCGGACAAAATATCGTCGGGTTCCTCGCCTGTTATCTTGGCATGGTTTTCGGCAGGATCGTTTAGAAAAGGAGGGCCGCTATGCACTCGTTGATCCCTGTCCAGGTTCTGCGGATTCTGCTTGGCGAGACCGCCATGCACGAGGGCAAGCCCCTGTACGAATGTCTGGTGGACGAGGCCCGCAAACGCGGTCTGGCCGGGGCCACGGTCGCCCGGGGGTTCATGGGCTTCGGGGCCAACAGCCTGCTGCACACCGCCAAGATCCTGCGCCTCTCCGAAGATCTGCCGGTCATTGTGGAGATCGTGGACACCCCCGCCCGCATCGCGGATTTTTTGCCCGTGGCCGAGGCCCTGACGCACGAGGGAACCATCGTCCTGGAGGAGGCCCGGGCCATTTTTCATCTGCCCATGCGCATCCGGGACGTGATGCAGGCCGACGTGGCCACGGTCACCCCGGACACGCCCCTCCCGGACGTGGTGGAACTGCTGCTTCACCGCCAGGTGAAGGCCGTGCCGGTGCTCGACGGCAAACGGGTGGTGGGGATCGTCACCGGGGGCGACCTCATCAAACGGGCGGGCATGCCGCTTCGCCTCGACATCCAAAGCCAGCTTCCCGACAGCCTGAGAAAGGAGCATATCCGTTGCCTGGACTATCAGGGGCTCACGGCGAAAGAGGTCATGTCCTCGCCGGTTATGACCCTCAACATCAAGACCCGGGTTCCGGACGCCCTGGCGCTCATGGCCAAGCGGGAACTCAAACGGCTCCCCGTCCTTGACGACTCGGGGAACCTGATGGGCATTGTCAGCCGGGTGGATGTCCTGCGGGCCATCGGCAAGGCCGCTGGCGTCAACGAGCATCTGTCCTCCCTGCCGCCCGGGATCAAAAAAACCGCCCGGGACGTCATGTACACGGAGGCGGCCACGGCGCGTCCCGACACGCCGCTTCGCGAGGTGCTTGAAAAGCTCCTGGCAACGCCGCTTCGCCGGGTGGTCATTGTGGACGATCACGGAATAATCCAGGGTATTGTTCTCGACCGGGATATGGTGGTCGTGGTCGCGAGGCGCAACAAGCCGGGGATACTTCAGACCGTGCTGGCCGCGTTGTCGGGAAAAACCGCCGACCAGGAGGAACTGGCTGGCGTCGCCGCCGAGGTGATGAAGACCGAGGTCTTCACCCTGCGCCCCGACGCCCCCCTGGCCGAGGTGGTGCGGCTTTTGGTGGAAAAAAAGGTCCGGCGGCTGGTTGTCGCCGACGAGGAGGGACATCTGCTCGGCATGGTGGACAGGGATGCCGTCCTGCGCGGACTGGCCGGATATTGAAACGAACCCCAACCATCGAGGAGGCCTTGATGTATCGTACCATCAACCGTATCGACGCCATGGAAATCCTGGATTCCAGGGGTAACCCCACCGTTCGTGTCTTCGTCGAGCTTTGCGATGGAACCATCACCCAGGCATCCGTCCCCTCCGGCGCCTCCACCGGGGAAAACGAGGCCGTGGAGTTGCGCGACGGCGACCCGAAACGCTACGGCGGCCTTGGTGTGCAAAAGGCCGTTGCAAACGTCTGCGACATCATCGCCCCGGCCCTTGTGGGCATGGATGTCGCCCGGCAGGCCGAGATCGACCGTCTGATGCTCGAAATGGACAAAACCCCGAACAAATCCAAACTCGGCGCCAACGCCATCCTTGGGGTGTCCATGGCCTGCGCCCGGGCCGGGGCCGCAGCCTGCGAACTCCCCCTGTACGCCTATCTCGGCGGCGCCAACGCCGTGCGCATCCCCGTGCCCATGATGAACGTGCTCAACGGCGGCAAACACGCGGACAACAGTGTTGACTTCCAGGAGTTCATGATTGCCCCCATCGGCGCTCCGTGCTTTGCGGAGGCCATCCGATACGGCGCCGAGACATTCCATGCCCTCAAGGGCATCCTGAAGAAAAAGGGGCTTGCGACCTCCGTGGGCGACGAAGGCGGCTTTGCGCCCAACCTGGGCAGCAACGAAGAGGCCTGCGAAATCATCCTCGAAGCCATCACGGCCGCCGGATACACACCCGGCAAGGATGTGGCCCTGGCCTTGGACCCGGCGGCGTCCTCCTTCTTTGAAAACGGGGCCTACAACCTGAAGAAATCCGGCCAGGGGATCAAGACCAGCCACGAGATGATCGCCCTGTGGCGTTCCTGGGTGGAAAAATATCCGATCATCCTTCTTGAGGACGGCCTGGACGAAAACGACTGGCAGGGCTTTACCGCCCTCACCCAGGTTCTCGGCGACCGTATCCAGATCGTCGGCGACGACATCTACGTGACCAACACCCGGTTCATCGAGCGGGGCATCCGGGAAAAGGCCAGCAACGCCGTTCTCATCAAGCTCAATCAGATCGGCACCGTCACCGAGACCGTGGAGGCCGTGAAGCTGTGCCGCAAGGCTGGATGGAGTTTCCTCATGTCCCACCGCTCGGGCGAGACCGAAGACTCCTTTCTGGCCGATTTCGCCGTGGCCATGGACGGCGGGCAGATCAAATCCGGCTCGGTGTGCCGGAGCGAACGGCTGTGCAAGTATAACCGGTTTCTGGAAATCGAGAAGGAACTCGGCAAAGCGGCCCTGTTTGGCCGGTAGTCCGAACATCGCGCAGCCCTCCCCGGGAGGGTTCGGCCTTCCCGGGGGGCGGCCAGCGGATCGACGCCTCATCTTGACCGGGAGCTGGCCTCTGGACACGGTTTGGAGAGGACTCGCTTGGTCGGCTGCACCGCCTGGAGCGCCCCTTTGCGCCAGGCGCGGTACGGGCTGGAGCATCACTATCACGGGAGAAGCGCGATGAACGCCGAAGAAAAACGTCTGGCCGAGGCCCGGGAGGGGCGGGCCGCCTGGAAACGGTTCGGCCCCTACCTGAGCGAACGCCAGTGGGGCGCCGTGCGCGAGGACTACAGCGAAACGGACGACGCCTGGAACGCCTTCCCCCACGACCAGGCCCGGTCCCGGGCCTACCGCCACGGCGAGGACGGCCTGGCGGGCGTAAGCGACGACCGGCTGGTGCTGTGCTTCGCCCTGGCCCTGTGGAACGGCCGCGACCCCATCCTCAAGGAACGGCTCTTCGGCCTGGCCAACGAGGAGGGCAACCACGGGGAGGACGTCAAGGAATACTATTACTACCTCGACAGCACGCCCACCCATTCCTACATGAAGTACCTCTACAAGTATCCCCAGGCGGCCTTTCCCTATGAGGATCTGGTCCGCACCAACGCGGCCCGGTCGCGCGCCGAACCGGAGTACGAGCTTGCCGACACCGGCATATTCCGGGAAAATCGCTATTTCGACGTGTTCGTGGAATACGCCAAGGCCGCGCCCGACGACCTGCTGGTCCGGATCACCGTCCACAACCGGGGACCGGAGGCGGCCCGGCTGCATCTTTTGCCCACCCTGTGGTTCCGCAACACCTGGTCCTGGCCGGGAGGGGGCGCCAAGCCTGAAATACGGGCCATGGACGCCCAGGGGCGGCAGGCCCTCCTGGCCCGGCACGCCGACCCGGAGGAGGCGGCCCGGCTGCCCGGGCATGTGCTGGTCTGCGACGGCGGCTACGAACTGCTCTTTACGGACAACGAGACCAACACCGAGCGTCTCTTCGGGCGACAAAACGCCTCCCCCTACGTCAAGGACGCCTTCGACGCCTTCCTGGTCCACGGCCGGGCCGATGCCGTCAACCCCGCCCGCACGGGCACCAAGGCCTGCGCCCACTACGATCTGACAGTCGCCCCGGGCGAGGCGGCCGAGGTCCGGCTCAGGCTGTGCGCCTCCTACAGCCGCCTGGACGAGACCCCCTTCGGGCGGGAATTCGAGGCCATCTTCGCCCGGCGCATCCGGGAGGCGGATGCGTTTTATGCCGACGTGATCCCGGCCACGGCCGATGCGGACGAGGCCCGCATCATGCGCCAGGCCCTAGCCGGGATGCTGTGGACCAAGCAGTTCTACAGTTTCGATGTGGACGCCTGGCTGCGGGAGCGCGGGGCCCACCCGCTGCGCGGCGACGCCCGCCACTGCCGCAACCGGGAGTGGTTCCACATGAAAAACAACCACATCATCTCCATGCCCGACAAATGGGAATATCCCTGGTACGCGGCCTGGGATCTGGCCTTCCACGCCATCGCCCTGTCCCTGGCGGACATCGATTTCGCCAAGGAGCAGCTTACGCTCATGCTGCGCGCCGACTACCTGCACCCAAACGGCCAGCTCCCGGCCTACGAATGGAACTTCAGCGACGTGAACCCCCCGGTCCACGCCTGGGCCGCCCTTTTCCTCTACCGCACGGAACAATCCGCCACCGGCCGGGGCGACCTGGACTTCCTCAAGCGGGCCTTCACCAAGCTTCTGCTCAACTTCACCTGGTGGGTGAACCGCAAGGACCGCTTCGGCAAAAACGTCTTCGAGGGCGGATTTTTAGGCCTGGACAACATCGGCGTCTTCGACCGCAGCAAGGGCCTGCCCGCCGGAGGATGCCTGGAGCAGGCCGACGGCACGGCCTGGATGGCCCTTTTTTGCCAGAACATGATCGAGATGAGTATGGAATTGGCCTGCGACGATCCCGCCTGCGAAGACCTCCTGCACAAATTTCTGGAGCACTTCCTGTGGATCGCCTCGGGCATGAACCGCCAGGGCCCGGACGGCATGTGGGACGAGGAGGACGGGTTCTATTACGACCTGCTGCGCCTGCCCGACGGCAGCGCAAGCCGCCTCAGGGTCCGGTCCATGGTCGGACTTTTGCCCCTGTGCGCCGCCACCATCCTCGAAAAAAGGCAGCGCGACCGCGTGCCGGACATCATGGACGCCTTGCACGCCAGGCTTGCGCGCATGCCGGAACTGGCGCACAGCATGCACCCCTTGGGCTCCGGCCACCGCGGCGTGGCCGACCGGGAGCTTTTATCCCTGGTGGACGAGGGCAGGTTGCGGCGCATCCTGTCCCGCATGCTCGATGAAAACGAATTCCTCAGCCCCTACGGCATCCGCTCCATGTCCCGCCACCACCGGGACCATCCCTACCGCATCCACGTCCAAGGGCAGGAACACCGCGTGGCCTACGTCCCCGGGGACTCGGACAGCGGCATGTTCGGCGGCAACTCCAACTGGCGCGGCCCCGTGTGGATGCCCGTCAACCAGCTCATCATCCGGGCGCTTTTGCAGTATTACCGCTATTACGGGGACGCCTTCGTCATCGAATGCCCCACCGGCTCCGGGGTGATGATGAACCTCTTCGAGGTCAGCCGGGAGATTTCCCGGCGACTGGTCAGCCTGTTTCGGCGCGGCGCGGACGGCAGGCGGCCGATCTTCGGCGACAGCGACATGTTCCAAAACGACCCCCATTGGCGGGATCACCTGCTCTTCCACGAGTTTTTCCACGGCGACGACGGCCACGGCCTGGGGGCCGCCCATCAGACGGGCTGGACCGGGCTTGTGGCCAAACTGATCCAGCTTTACGGCAATGTGGACGCCACGGAGATGCTGAGGACCGACGGCGGGAAGGTATTTGTGAAACGGGAATAAGGCCCGGTCGCATCCCGGCGTTTCCGGTCGACGCCCCGGGTGGAGACGCCCCCCCGGACCTGTCCAGAGCCCGGACCCGGCGCGCGTTCGGGTCAAGGCCGATCCGGAGCCAGCGGTCGCCGGGCGTTCAGTTCCGCCAGAAAGGCCGCCAGCCCCTTCTCCAGTTCCACGGCCAGCCCGGGGATGTCCTCGCGACGTCCCTCCCGGGCGGCGCGTTCCATGTTCCAGGTCAATGCGGCAAGCCCCGCCGCGCCGAAGCCCGCCAGCGTCGGGCGCAGGGAATGGAGCCTGTCCGGCAGGGCGTCCAGAGCGCCCGCGGCCGTCTCGGCGTGCAACGCCGCACGCTCCTCGGCAATGAATTCATCCACCACGCCGCACAACATCTCCAGATCCTCCATCCTTCCGCCCGCATATTCCAAGGCAGAGACCCAGTCGATGTGCGTCGCGCCCGAAAAAGACGCCGACGGCGCAGGGGCCAGGCCAGCGGCCCAGGCAGCAGGCCGGGGCGGGCCCTGTGGGGCAAAGCGGCGCAACACCCGGTGCAAGTCTCCTGGGCGCAGCGGTTTGGTCAAATAGTCGTCCATGCCCGCCTCCAGGCACCGTTCCCGGTCGCCGGGCAGGGCGGCGGCGGTCACGGCCACGATGGGCGGATGCGCTCCGGAAACGGCCCGAATGCGGCGCGTGGCCGAAAGCCCGTCCAGGACGGGCATGCCGACATCCATGAGCACCAGATCGAAGGCCGTTGCGCCCACGGCGGCCACGGCCTGAACCGCCGCCTCGCCGTCGGCCGCCTCGACCACATGGTGCCCGGCCTTTTTGAGTTGGATGGCAAGGATCAGCCGGTTGGGCTCGAAGTCATCCGCCACCAGCACACGCATCCCGGGCTGCCCGGCCAAATCGACGGCCGGGGCCTCCGGGTCGGGCGGCGTCCCGCATACGGCGGGATCGAGCACCCGGCACGGCATGTCCAGGCAAAACCGCGACCCCTCCCCGGCCACGCTCGACACCGTCAGCTCTCCACCCAAAAGCCGGGCCAGTTGGCGGCTGATGGTCAAACCCAGGCCCGTGCCGCCTTTTTGCGCCCCCGCGTCGGCCTGGCTGAAATTCTCAAAGATCTGCTCCAGCATGTCGGCCGGGATGCCGCATCCCGTGTCGGCTACGCACAGGGTCAGCCGCCCCTCCCCCGGCGCGGCCGGGGACACCCGGGCCTCCACGTCGATGCGGCCTCTCCCCGTGAACTTGAGGGCGTTGCCCACCAGGTTGAGGACAATCTGGCGCAGTCTGGTGGCGTCGGCCTCGATCCGGACATCGTCCGGGACCACGCGCACGGCGAAGCCCAGGCCCTGGGCCTGGGCCATGCGCGCAAAGGGCGCCAGAACCGCATCCAGGGCAGGGGCCAGGGCGAACGGTTCGGGACTGACGGCCAGCTTGCCCGCCTCCAGGCGCGACAGATCCAGGATGTCGTTGATGATGGTCAACAGGCCCTGGGCGGACGAGGCGGCGATATCGAGGAACTCCCTCCGCTTGGCCTCGGTTTCGGCGTCGCGGGAAAGTTCGAGCATGCCCATGAGGCCGTTTAAGGGGGTGCGCAACTCATGGCTCATGTGGGCCAGAAAACGGCTCTTGGTCCGGCTGGCCGCCTCGGCCGCGTCCCTGGCGGCGGACAGCTTCTGCCGGTAGTGTTCCCCGTAAAGCACCACCATGGCCAGGGAGTTGACCAGGATAAAGACATTGGCCAGCACAAGAAACGCGCTATTGAAGGCGCTGGCGTGGAAAAAATCGATCCTCGTTTCCGTAAACGGGGCGATCACGGCCGAAAAAAACGTGATCGCCCCCTCCAGAGCGTACACCCCCGCCACCACCCGCTGCGGACGCCCGGGGCGCATCGGCTTTGCAACGGCCAGCTCCCGCCAGATCAGCACGGAGACAATGCAAATGAACAGACGGACAATCAGGATGCGGATGGGCAGGGAGGGATCGACATAGGTGAACCAGGCCAAAAGCGGAGCCATGAGGCAGGGCACGATGGCCACGGGAAGACACCAGGACGGCCGCCCCATGAGCAGGCGTATCCCGCACAAAAACATGCCGTGGCCGAACACGATGCACATGTTGGCCATGACGATGGAAACAAAGGCCGGGATCACCCCGCGCAGGAAGATAAGCAGGAATCCGAGGGTGATGGCCGCCGAACCCAGCCCCCAGGCCAGGGGGCTCTTGTCCGCGAAACGAATCCGGTACAGCCCGAGAAACACGGCCGCAGACACGGCCATGGCTATGGAGTAAACCAGAAACAGGGTGCGGATATCCAGGGTCATCACCGGTTGCAACCCCTCGCTGACTTGGCATGACTCCTCCCCCCGGACCTTTCGGGGAACGGGCCGCGCCCATGTTGGGTTCTTTCGAAAATATGGGCCGTTGCAACCGGCCCTGCACGTCTTGTGCCCCGTCTGCTGGACAGGATGACCGGTTCACTAACATAATTTTAGCGTCTTGCCACAGCGGCGTAAAGCGCCCCCCTGCCGTCGCGTTGGCCTCCGGTTGACGCCCGAACGCCTACGGGGTATCTATACATAGTGGGATATCCTCGTGGTTTGGCGCGTGGAGATCACTGCGTCTTCCCTAGACATGCGGCTCACCCGAATCCCTGGCCCGCACCTCTAACCGGGGCGTCGCCCCACACTGCCTCCCCAAGGCAGCCAGGAGAGCCCGACGCATGCCTCGCCACCTTGTTCGCGCCGTTCTGCTCACCCTTCCGGTCCTGCTCGCCTGCATTGGCATCCACCCCCAGGCCGCCCGGGCCGACCACCTCCCTGCTTCGGTCGACGAGGCCGCCCAGCCGCCCCGAACATTGCGCTCCGCCAGCGAACTGGACTATCCGCCGTTCGCCATCGTCACCCCGGACGGCCGGGCCGACGGGTTTTCCGTGGAGCTCCTGCGGGCCGTGGCTGCGGCCATGAACATGGACGTGACCTTCACCGTGGCCCCCTGGCACGTCATCAAGCAGGCCCTGGCCGACGGCAGGCTGGATGTGCTGCCCCTGATGTCCTCTTCCCCGCAGCGGGCCGAAACCTACGACTTCACCGCCCCCTACCTGCGCATGCAGGGCGCCATCTTCGTGCGCCGGGGGGAGACCTCCATCCGTAGCGAGGCCGATCTGGCCGGGAAGGAAGTCCTGGTCATGCGCGGGGACACGGCCCATGAATACGCAGACCGGAAGCACCTGACGGACAAGCTGATCCTGACCGACTCCTTCGAAGAAGCCCTGCGGCTTCTGTCCGATGGCAAGCACGATGCGGTCATCGTACAGCAGGTGGTGGGATTGCAGATCATCCGAAAGCTTGGGCTGAAAAATCTGGTGGACGTCAGCGCCCGCCAGGAGGAGAGTCTCAAGGTTTCCCGGAAGCCCTTGTCCGAGTTTGAGCAGAAATTCTGCTTCGCCGTGCAAAAGGGCGACACCGCACTTTTGGCCTCCCTCAACGAAGGGTTGGCTATCGTCTTTTCCAACGGCGTCTACGACGCCCTGTACGCCAAATGGTTCGGTCCCATCCTGCCCGGCCGCCCCCTGGACATGCATTCCATGCTCATGATCCTGGTTCCGGCCCTTCTCGTCCTGTCCGCCGTGTGGCTGTGGTGCCTGCGCCGCGAAGTGGCCCGCAAGACGCGGCACCTGTCGACGGAGGTCGAGGAGCGCCGCCGGGCCGAGGCCCTGATCACGGAGAAGGAGGCCTTCATCCGCTCCATCATGGACAACCTGCCCATCGGCATCGCCGTCAACTCCGTCGATCCCGAGGTGACCTTCACCTATTTCAACGACAATTTTTTGAGGTTCTACCGCACCACGCGCCAAGCCCTGACCTCGCCGGACGCCTTTTGGGAGGCCGTCTATGAAGACCCCGGGTTCCGGAAAATAATCCGGAAACGGGTGCTCGCGGATTGCGCCTCGCACGACCCGGCCCGCATGGTCTGGGCCGACATCCCCATCACCCGGACCGGGGAGGAGACCACCTTCATCACCGCCCGCAACATCCCCATCCCCGACAAGAATCTCCTCGTCTCCACGGTCTGGGACGTCACCGAGCAGAAAAGGGCCGAGGCCGCCCTGACCGCCGCCAACAGGCGTCTTGAGGCCCTGTGGAGCATCTCCTCCCTGGCCAACGCCGATTACCAGACCATCTGCACCAGGGCCCTCGACGAAATCGTGGGAATGACCGAAAGCGGCCTGGGCTTTTACGGCCTGGTGAACGAGGCCGAAACCGTGGTGACCATTCAGTCCTGGATCGGAGAGGCCATCGAGGGCTGCACCGTCGCGGACAGCCCCCTGCACTTCCCCCTTTCCGAGGCCGGGCTGTGGGCCGAGGCCGTGCGCCGCCGCGAGCCCCTGGTGGTCAACGACTACGCCGCGCCGCATCCGGCCAAGCGGGGATGTCCCGCAGGCCACGTCCCCCTGTCCAGGCTGATGGTGGTTCCCCTGTCGTCAAAGGGCAAGGTCGTGGCGGTGACCGCCGTGGCCAACCGCGACACCGACTACGGCCCCCAGGACGTGACCCAGATCACGGCCTTCATGACCAGCGTGCAGGCCATCCTGTCCCGCATCACGGCCGAGGAGGCCCTACGCGAGAGCGAGGAGCGCTACCGCTGCCTGTTCGAGAACTCCCTGGACGCCATCGCCATCCAGCAGGGCGTGCCCCCGGTCTTCTCCTGGGTCAATCCGGCCTTCTGCGCGCTGTTCGGCTACGGGCCCGAGGAAATCTACGCCCTTGCGCCCGGGCAGATGTGGTCCCTGGTGCATCCCGAAGACCGGGGCATGGTGCGGCAAAGCCTCCTGGATCGCCTGTCCGGCAAGGCCGACGAGGTGCGTTACGCCTTCCGAATCGTGCGCAAGGACGGGGAGGTCCGCTGGGTGGAGGTCACCGGGCGCAGGATGGACCGCGACGGCCATCCCTTGAACATGTCCATCTACCGCGACACCACCGAGCGCAAGCAGACCGAGGAGGCCCTGGTCCTGGCCAAGGACCAGGCCGAGGCCGCAAACCGCGCCAAGTCGGAATTTCTGGCCAACATGAGCCATGAAATCCGAACCCCCTTAAACGGCGTGCTGGGCATGCTCCAACTCCTGACGACCACCTCGCCCACCCCGGAACAAAACGAATACCTCCAGGCGGCCTCGGCCTCGGCCCAACGCCTGACCCGCCTTCTGTCCGACATCCTCGACCTGTCCCGCATCGAGGCTGGCCGGATGCGCATCGAGGAGGCGCCGTTTTCTCTTTCGGCCATCAAGGAATCCATTCTGGATATCTTCGGCCTGACCGCCAAGGAAAAGGGCCTGGACCTGGATTTCGTCATCACCGACGGCACGCCGCCGATCCTCGTCGGCGACGAGACCAGGCTGCGCCAGATCCTGTTCAACCTCATCGGCAACGCCCTCAAGTTCACCGAGCACGGCCGGGTTCACGCCGAGGCCTCCCTGCTGCCCGGCGGGGAGGACAGCCGCGTGCGCCTGCTTTTCACTGTCCAGGACACGGGCATCGGCATCCCCGACGAGCTGTTGGAACGCATCTTCGAGCCCTTCTGCCAGGGCGAGGCCTCGTATGTGCGGCGCTACCAGGGGGCGGGCCTGGGCCTGTCCATCGTGCGACGGCTTCTCACCCTCATGGACGGGGAGCTGACCATCGACAACAGCGGCCAGGAGGGAGGGTCGGGCGCCACCATCCACTTCTCCCTGCCCTTCCGGCTGCCCCGGGAGGCCGTGTTCCTCGGCGGGGCCCCCGCCGCCCGGCCGCGCCTGGACGACAGGCCCTTGCGGGTGCTTCTGGCCGAAGACGACGAGGTCAGCATGCAACTGGCCAGGCGCCTGCTGGAGAAGGCCGGGCACACCGTGGACACGGCCGCAGACGGACAGGAGGCCTTGGATCTCCTGAAAAAGGGCGATTACGACCTGATCCTCATGGACATCCAGATGCCGGTGCTAAACGGCCTGGAGGCCACCCGCCTCATCCGGCAGTCCCCTGATTTCACGCGCGTCTCGGGCATCCCCATCATCGCCATGACCGCCTACGCCATGGACGGAGACAGGGAAAAATTCCTGTCGGCCGGGATCGACGCCTACGTGTCCAAGCCCGTGGACATGGGAGAACTGGCCATGGCGGTCACCCGGGCCATAAAGGCCACGCCCGAGTGATCCAGATCCGGACGCCGCGTCGCCTCCCGTGATGGTGCGACGCCGATGAGACGGGCCGTTGCCTGAACGTCGCAAACATGGTGCACACTTCGCGTGGTTGCCCAACACAAAAACGCCATCCCCGGGAGGCCGCCATGCAAAAAGACGACGCAGCCGCGCCGCCGCTTCGCAAGGATTGGAAATACCGCCTGGGACTGGGGCTTTTCATCTACAGCCTCGTCCCCATCTGCACCATCGAACTGGTGGCCCTTTTGCCCCTGGACACGGCCGAAATCGTCACCCTCGGGGCGGTGTACGTGGCCTCCGGGGAACTGGCCTTCCTGGCCGCCGTGGCCCTTTTGGGCAAACCCTTCATCCAGGCCGTGAAAGACAAGATCAAGGGCTTTTTCTTCTCCAAAAAGCCCCTTTCTCCGCCAAAACCCATCGGAAAATTCCGCCACGGCCTGGGCGTCGCCCTGTTGCTGGGCAGTCTGGCCCCCTACTACGCCGCCATCGGGATGCTCCTTTTCGCCGGGCCGGGGGACTCCGACGCCAGGACGCTCCTGTATCTGTTGCTGGCCGGTGAGGCGCTTTTCGTGGTGAGCCTGTTCATCCTGGGCCCAGAATTCTGGGCCCGCCTCAAGCGCCTGTTCGAATGGCCGGGCAAAGAGCGGCTGACGGAGTAAAACCCCGGCCCTGAGGCCGAAGCAACCTGTCCACGCCATTTCTCAGCCAGGGAAACCGGGCGGGGCCATGGGCCACGCCAGCAGCCGACAACCCTGAAACGTGGTCCGGCGCACACGACGACCGGGCCGGAAGGACGCACCATCATGGGCAAGACCGTACTGCTTCTCGGGACCGGGGCCATGGGCAGCCTGGCCGCCCAGACCGTTTCCGCCTTCAGCGAGGTGGAGACGCTGATCCTGGCCAGCCTGGATGCGACCGAGGCCGAGAAGGCGGCCGTCAAATGCCGGGGCGCGACTACGGCCGTGGCCATCGACGTGACCGACCAGGAGCGCCTCGTACAGCTCATGCGCCGGGCCGACGTGGTGCTCAACTGCGTGGGCCCCTTTTTCCGCTTCGGCCTGCCCATCCTTGAGGCGGCCATTACGGCCGGGGTGGATTATCTGGACATCTGCGACGACCCCGAGCCGACCAAAAAGATGCTCGACCTGGACGCCACGGCCCGGCAGGCGGGCACAACCGCCATCATCGGCATGGGCGCAAGCCCGGGCCTCAACAACCTGCTCGGGGCCATGGTCCGCGCCGACCTGGACAAGGTCGACCTGCTGGTGGCTGGATGGAACATCGAGGAGAAGACCGATGACACCCTGGCCTTTTCCGCCGCCGTGATCCACTGGATGGAGCAGTGCTCGGGCACGATCCTGGAGTGCCGCGACGGCGCGCTGGTGGACGGCCGTCCCCTGGAAGACCTGGTCATCGACTATCCCGGCCGGGGCAGGCGGACCATCTACACCGTGGGCCATCCCGAGCCCGTGTCCTTCCATTATTCCTGGCCCGAGGTCCGGCGCACCCACTGCGGCATGGTCATGCCCTCGGCCTGGATCGGCATGTTCCGCTCCTACCGCGACGCCATCGACGCCGGGAAGCTGACCCTGGAGGAGGCCGGACGGGATCTGGTCAAAAACGCCGCTGAGGCGGGGTTTTTCAGCGCCCTGCTGACGCATCTGTCGCGGCTGGTGGACGGGCCGAGGCTGCCGCTGTTCTTCGTCCTGGGCCAGGGGACGCGCCATGGCAAGCCCGCCACCGTGGCCGCATCGCTTCGGGCCACGCCGCCGGACATGGCCACCATGACCGGCATCCCCCTGGCCCTGGGGGCCATCATGCATCTGCGCGGCCAGACCAGCGGGACGGGGGTCATGGCCCCGGAGCGGGCCTTTGCGCCGAAAGACTTCTTCGAACTCTTCGCCCCCTACTGCACCCTGCCCCGGCCCTGCCCGGCGGACAGGCTGGTGGATCTGGTCCGGGCCTAAAGCCCGAGAGGCCCGCCCCTCCTTGTTTTTTTCTCATGGGCGGGGCATGGATACGATGCGGAAAGAAGAGATTGCGGCTGTATCGACAAAGGAGCACAGGAACGCCCATGACCGCACGACCCGACATCCGATGCGCGCCTTGTCCCCGGACGCCAAGCCCTCGGACGGTTTCATGACGCCACGGATCGCCCCGAGTCTCTCCCCTGTCGCGCCCCAGACCACGCGGATCGTCCTGCTCCTGGCCCTCGGGCTGCTCGGCTGGGCCACCTTCGGCGTGGTCGGCCCGGCCCTGGCCGCCCCCGAAACCATCGCCACCGCGTCGGGCCCGATCCTGCGCCGCTCCGACGGGGTCTACCAGGGCATCCCCTATGCCGCACCGCCCGTGGGGGCCTTGCGCTGGCGGCCGCCGCAACCGGCCCGCCCCTGGGTCGAGCCCCTGGCC
>NZ_JAZHDB010000083.1:0-5023 GCF_036584575.1 Desulfolutivibrio sp. | reverse complement strand
GGCGGCACGCAGACACCGGCCGCGAGAACCATGCACGCCACGGCGCACAGTCCGGTGAGTCGTCTCATGGCGACCTCCTTGCCTGGCGCGGGCGAGAACGTTCTTTCGCGCAGGCGAGAGACTTTTTTAAATGTAACCATTTCCGGCCCAAAAACAACCGTCGGACAAGGGGAGGCGCCTTGTGCGGTTTACAAACCGGGATGTGGGCACTAAGACAAAGGCATATCGGACGTTCCCTGTCCGATGGGAGCAACCCGGGCAGACCCCGGAAACCAAAAAGCCGCGCATGGACATGACCGAACCGGTGGAGCATTACGCCCCGGGCAAGCATCAAAGCGTGCTGCTGGCCGATCCCGATGTCGTGGGCCGGGCCGTCTGGGGGCGGCTGTTGCGGTCCCGCTTTTCTCTGGTCCTGGAGGCCGAAAACGGCGTGGAGGCCCTGGCCCTTTTCGGCCGCCACAAGCCGGATTTGGTGATGGCCAAGATCCAGATGCCGGGGCTTGACGGCGTGAGCCTGGCCCTGACGGCGGCCGGAACGGACCCGCATGTGCCGTTTTTCCTCCTGGGCACGGCCCGCCAGGTCACGCAGTTGGTGTCCACCCTTTTTTTGCCCACGGTGCGTCTGGTGCCCATTCCCGTGGACCCGGAACGGCTTTTGCCGTTGGTGGAGGATGCCGCCCGGGTGGCGGCCCTGCGCCGGTCGGCCGGGGAGTCCGACCGGCTGGTGCGTTTTTTCCTGGACGCCTCGCCCCATCCCCAGGCCATTTTCTCCCGGGGGAGGCTGGAATACGTCAACCGGGGGCTCTTGCGCTGCATGGGGCTGTCCTCGTTCCATGAATTTCAGGCCATGGGGATGAGCGTCAGCGACTTTTTCCAGGTGGAGGACGCGCCCTTGGCCGATCCGGCCCGGTTCGCCCGGGACATCCTGGACGACCCCCTGGACCGGGAACACATCGTAAGCCTGGTGCATCCCCGCTATCCCGGCCGCCCGGCCCACGTGTTCCAGGCGGCGGCCGCCCGCCTGCCCGGGGCGGATCGCCTCATGCTCACCCTGACCGACATTACGGAGCTCGAATACGAAAAACGCGACCTGATCGACCTGGCCACGGTGGACCCCCTGACCCGGGCCTTCAACCGGCGCAAGCTCTCGGAGATCCTGGCCGACGAGACCTCCCGGGCCCGGCGCTACGCCACGCCCCTGTCGGTGATTCTTTTCGACATCGACCATTTCAAGCGGGTCAACGACACCTACGGCCACGACGCCGGGGATGTGGTGCTGACGGAGATGGCCCGGCTGGTCATGGGGCTTTTGCGGGAAAATGACCGGCTGGCCCGGTGGGGGGGCGAGGAGTTTCTGGTGGTGGCCCCGGGGGTGGGTGTCGAGGGGGCGGCGGAGTTGGCCGAGCGGCTGCGTGCGGCCGTGGCGGCCCAGGCGTTTCCGGGCGTGCCCGGGGTGACGGCGAGCTTCGGGGTGGCGCAGTACCGTCCGGGCGAACCGCCGGAGCCGTTGGTCAAGCGGGCCGACGCGGCCCTGTACCGGGCCAAGGAGGGCGGGCGAAACCGGGTGGAGAGGGAGGAGGCCGAGCTTGCAAAAACCGGCGGGATCAATTGACAGCCGCCCCTGGCGACCCTATGTACCGGCCATGGATTTCATCGACCGCGACATCCTCTCCGAGATTCAGTCCGGCTTTCCCCTGTGTGAGCGCCCCTACGCCGCCATCGGCGAAAAAGTGGGTCTGACCGAGGCCGAGACCCTGGCCCGGGTCCGGGCGCTCAAGCAAAAGGGCGTCATACGTCGCATCGGGGCCAGCTTCCAGTCCCGCAAGCTGGGGTTTTTAAGCACCCTGTGCGCGGCCCAGGTTCCCGAGGACCGCATCGAGGCCTTCGTGGCCGAGGTCAACCGGCATCCCGGCGTGACCCACAACTACCTGCGCGCCCATCCCTATAATGTCTGGTTCACCCTGATCGGCCCCGGCCGGGACAGCATGCGGGACACCCTGGCGGCCATACACGCCGCCACGGGCATCGAGATCCTGAACCTTCCGGCGGAAAAGCTCTTCAAGATCAAGGTCGATTTTTCCATGAAAAAGCCCGCTGTTGACCCGTCGACCCAACCCGGCTAGCATCGTTCGCCCGACGAAAGAGAGCCTGCCCGGCAGGCGCGCGGCGTTCACCCGACAACACAGCCTCGAAGCGGCCCTGCCCGCTCCCGACCAGCACGCCGCCTCCTGCGGCTTCCCAGAGGCGCCAAGGAGATATCCATGTTTAAGGCCATCGCCAAAAAAATCCTGGGGTCGCGCAACGACCGCTATATAAAAAGCCTCGCCCCCCTGGTCGCCCGCATTGGCGATCTGGAGGCGTCCGTACAGCCGCTGGACCAGGCGGCCATGCAGGCCCGCATCGCGGAACTGCGCCAGGAGGTGCAAAACGGCCGCCCCCTGGACGAGCTTTTGCCCGAGGTCTTCGCCCTGGTCAGGGAGGCCTCGGTTCGTGCCCTGGGCATGCGCCACTTCGACGTGCAGCTCATCGGCGGCATCACCCTGCACCAGGGCAAGATCGCGGAGATGAAGACCGGCGAAGGAAAAACCCTGGTGGCCACCCTGCCCGTGGTCTTAAACGCCCTGTCCGGCAAGGGCGTGCACCTGATCACCGTCAACGACTACCTGGCCAGGCGCGACGCGGCCTGGATGGGCAAGCTCTACGAATATCTGGGACTCACCGTGGGGGTCATCGTCCACGGCCTCTCGGACCAGGAGCGCCAGCAGGCCTACGGCGCGGACATCACCTACGGCACCAACAACGAGTTCGGCTTCGACTATCTGCGCGACAACATGAAGTTCTACAAGGAACAGCTCGTGCAGCGGCCGCTGAACTACGCCATCGTGGATGAAGTGGACTCCATCCTCATCGACGAGGCCAGAACGCCGCTGATCATCTCCGGCCCGGCCGAGGAGTCCACGGCGCTGTATTCCAAGATCGACGCCATCATCCCCTCCCTGAAGCTGGACACGCATTTCACCCTGGACGAAAAGGGCAAAAGCGTGCTCATCAGCGAAGAGGGCGTGGCCCGCTGCGAGCAGATCCTGGGCGTGGAAAACCTCTATGATCCGGCCAACGTCAGCCTCCAGCACCATGTGCTCCAGGGGCTTCGGGCCCACCATCTCTACCAGCGCGACGTGGACTATATCGTCAAAGAGGGCCAGGTGGTCATCGTGGACGAGTTCACGGGGCGGCTCATGCCCGGCCGCCGCTACAGCGACGGCCTGCACCAGGCTCTGGAGGCCAAGGAAGGGGTCAAGGTCGAGGCCGAGAACCAGACCCTGGCCTCCATCACCTTCCAGAACTACTTCCGCATGTACGAGAAGCTCTCGGGCATGACCGGCACCGCCGACACCGAGGCCGTGGAGTTTAAGCAGATCTACGACCTGGAGGTCATCTCCATCCCCACCCACCGCAACATGGTGCGCAAGGATTTTCCAGACCTCATCTACAAGAGCCAGGCCGACAAGTTCAAGGCCATCGCCTCCGACGTCAAGGAGCTGCATAGAAAGGGCCAGCCCGTGCTGGTGGGCACCGTGTCCATTGAGAAGTCCGAACTGCTCTCAGGGCTTTTGAAAAAAGAGGGCGTGCCCCACGACGTCTTAAACGCCAAGCAGCACGAAAAAGAGGCCGAGATCGTGGCCCTGGCCGGGCACAAGGGCCGGGTGACCATCGCCACCAACATGGCCGGGCGCGGCACGGACATCGTGCTGGGCGAGGGCGTGGTGGACCTGGGCGGCCTGCACATCCTGGGCACCGAACGCCACGAATCCCGGCGCATCGACAACCAGCTCCGGGGCCGCGCCGGCCGCCAGGGCGATCCCGGCTCCTCGCGCTTTTACCTGGCCCTGGACGACGACCTCATGCGGCTTTTCGGTTCGGATCGCATCGCCGGGATCATGGACAAGCTGGGCATGGAAGAGGGCGAGGCCATCGAAAACCGGATGGTCACCAAGGCCATCGAGAACGCCCAGAAGCGGGTTGAGGCCCACAACTTCGATATCCGCAAACAGCTTCTGGAATACGACAACGTCATGAACCAGCAGCGCGAGGTCATCTATTCCCTGCGCCGCGAGGTCATGGTCACCGAGGCCCCGGAGGCGCTCATCGAGGGTTGGATCGAAGAGCTTTTGGACGAGGTCTTCGAGCCCCTGGCCTCCTCCAAGGGGGATCACGACCCCGAGGCCCTGGAGGCGGCGGCGGCGCGCATCGAGGAGATGTTCACCGTGCGCGCCGAGGTCAAAACCGGCGACGACTCGGAAAAAGAGGCCGTGCGCCAGGCCGTGGCCGACCAGTTGGAGACCCTCAAGGCTGGCGCGGGGGAGCATTTCAAGGAGATCGCCAGGTATTTTCTGCTGGAGAGCCTGGACCGCAACTGGAAAGAGCATCTGCTGAGCATGGACCACCTGCGCGATGGCATAGGACTTCGCGGCTACGGCCAGAAAGATCCCAAGCAGGAATACAAGCGCGAGGGATTCACCCTGTTTCAGAGCCTGATCTTCACCATCAAGGATGCCTCGGTGCGGGCCCTGTGCCGGGTGCGCATCAGGACCGAGGTGCGCGAGGAGGAGTTCCAGCACAAACAGGAGCCCGCCGGGGAAGTGCAGTACAGCGGCGGCAGCGATACGGGCGAGCGCAAGAAGCAGCCCAAGCGCCGCGACGCCCCCAAGGTCGGGCCCAACGATCCCTGCCCCTGCGGCAGCGGCAAGAAATACAAGAAGTGCTGCCGGAAATAGCCCCGGCCGCGCCATGCCGAAAAATGAACGCCCGTCCCGGACAGCTTCCGGGGCGGGCGTTTGGTCGTTTCAGCGGGGCGGGACTTAGCGGATGATGATGGGCGGCACGTCGATGGTGATGCCATACCTGGGCGGCGGGGGGGGCGGGGCCACGACGGTGCGGCAGGCGCCGTAGCTCCACATGGTCCCCGGCCGCAGGCTGACGGTGACGCCGCCTTGGCCGGGGCTGTGCAGCGACAGTTCGCCGC
>NZ_JAZHDB010000082.1:0-5022 GCF_036584575.1 Desulfolutivibrio sp. | reverse complement strand
AAACGCTCCCTCGCAGACGCTTCTCAAAGTTTGCACGTCGAGCAGGCGGATGCCGGGCCCCGCCGCCACGGACAGCCCAGATGCGCCCGGAACCAGGGCCGTGGCCACGCCCGGCCGGGCAGCCCCGGAAACCATACTGGCCGTGACCTTCACCCGCCGCGCCGCCGCCGAGATGCGGGATCGCCTGGCCGCCCTGGCCCTACGCCATGGCCGGGCCAACCTGGGCATGGCCCACATCGACACCCTACACGCCGTGGCCTACGCCTTCTGGACCCAGTCCGATGGCCAGGCCCCGGTGCTTCTGTCCGAGGAGGCGGCCAAGCGCCTTTTCGCCGAGGTCAACCCGGAATTTCGCGGGGCGCGGCTCACCTCGGCCTGGCAGGATCTGTCCCTGTCCCGAGAGACGCTCACGCCCCTGCCCGTCTATCCCGGCAGCGGCGAGGCCCTGGCTGCCGAGAACTACGCCCGGCAAAAGGCCGCCTGGAATCTGGTGGATTTCACCGATCTTCTGGAATTCTGGCTGGAAAAGATCAAGGTGGGCAGCTTCCAAAGCCCCTTCCGGCACATCCTGGTGGACGAGGTGCAGGATCTCTCCCCCCTGCAACTGGCGGTGCTTGAAGGCCTGGCCCGATTCCCCGAGGTGTCGGTCTTCGCCATCGGCGACCCCAACCAGTCCATCTACGGCTTCCGGGGGGCCGCGTCGGACATGGCGGGCCGCCTGGGCCGCCTGTGGCCGGACCTCGCCACCGTCAGCCTCACGGACAACTACCGCTCGGCCGCGTCCATTTTAGGCCTTGCCGCCGGGCTTTTCCCCGCCGCGCCGCCGCTTTCGCCGAGGCGCCGGGAGGATGCTCCGGGTTATGGCGAGATCCAGCTATTCGCCGCCCCCACGGCCGCCGCCGAGATATCCTGGATCGGGGAGCGCATCCGCAAGCTTCTGGGCGGCACCTCCCTGACCCTGACCAAGGATCTCGGGGCCCAGACCCTAAGCCCCGGCGACATCGCCGTCCTGGTGCGCTTCAAGGCCCTGATCCCGGCCATCCGGCGCAGTCTGGACCGCCTGGGCATCCCCTGCTCGGCGCCCGAGGCCGACGCCTTTTTCGCCGAGCCGCGCATTAAAATCCTGCTCGACGCGGCGGCCCGGCTTTTGGGCATGGCCGGAAGCGAGGACGCCGCTCCCTTAAACTGCCCGGATCGCATCCTGGCCAAGGGCCCCCTGGGGCTTTCGGCCTACCTGGGCGACATCCCGCCCTTCGACCGGCTGTTCTGGCAGAGTCCGGCCTTCAAGCAGCTGTGCCGGGCCTTTGACGAGCACGGCGGCTGGGGAGGACTTTTGTCCTTCGTGAGCACCCAAAGCGAACTGGAGCTGGTGGGGCGCGCGGCCGAAAAGGTGCGCATCATGAGCCTGCACGCGGCCAAGGGGCTGGAATTCTCCGCCGTGTTCCTGCCCGCCCTGGAGGACGGCATCCTGCCCTTCGCCGGGACCGGGCTTTTGACCGGCAACGCCCAGGGCGGCCAGGACGCGCCCGACGCCGACGAGGAACGGCGGCTTTTCTATGTGGGCCTGACCCGGGCCAGGGACCGGCTGTTTTTGAGCCATGCGGCCAAACGCGAACTGTTCGGACGCCTAGTGATGCTCAAGCCGTCGCGATTCTTCGAGGAACTGGATCTGTCTGGGGTGAAGCGGTCGGCCTTGGTGGCCAGGAAGGTCAGTCAGGAAAAGCAGTTGGGGCTTTTGACCCCGTAAGCGAAATCCTACAGGATATGGCGGTAAATCAGGCGTTCGTAGACGCGGCACATTTTATGGGCCGTGGTTCCGGCCAGGCCCATGTCTTTGAGCCGACAGTACATATGCAGGGGATTGAAAAAATGCTGAACAGCCATGCGCAAGCGGAACATGAAACCTCCCTCGCCCTCGGCGGCGCCACCAACTCAACGAAATAACAACACAAAACGATACGGCCGACCGCTCTCCCGAAAGGCCCGGCACACCCGTGCCGCAGCGGTTGGGATGGTCTAATCCAACATCCCGCTTTGTACAAGCCACAACCGAATAAAACCCAAAATTGTGAATATGCCGAAAGATTCCAAGCAACACGGACCCTGGCGCATGGCCGCCCCAAGCTGGGTGATTCCCGGCTCCCCGGCCGAGAACCGGATCTACCTGGGCGACCGCTACGCCGAGATCGGCCTCTATTTCCTGGAGACAAGCGGCTCCCTGGCCTACGCTTCGGACGATCTGCCGCCCGAGGGCGACACGGCGCGCTACCATGTCCATCTGCCCCTGGACCTGCCCTGGGCTGAGGGCGCCGAGGCGGTCTTCGACGTGGCCGCACGCCTGGCGGCCAAGATCGCCCATCTCGCTCCCTGGGGATTCGTGCTGCATCCGCCGCGCGCCTCCAGGCGACTGGCGGCCTTTGTGGCGCTCTGGGCCGCGGACGGCCGCGACCCGGCGGACATCCTGCTGGAAAACGTGGAGGACGCCGGGCCAGACGCCCTGTGGCCCGTGGCCCGGGAGCTCGGCACGGGCCTGTGCCTGGACGTGGGGCACATGCTGGCCTTCGGCCAGACGTCGCTTCTGGCCACGCCCGGGGTTTTCGAGCGCACCCGGCTGGCCCATATCTATGCCCCCTACGATCCCCAAAACCAGCGCGACGCGGCCCGCTGGCGGCTTCCCAAAAGGGAGCACCGGCACCGCGCCCTGTCCTGCCTGGACGCCCAGGGGCGGCAGACGCTTTTGGACCTGCTTTCGGGCCTTGGCCCCGAGGTGGTGATCATGCATGAGGTCTTCGACGACGCGGCCCTGACCGACAGCGAACGGACCTTTGCGGCCCTGTGCCGCCAATGGGGGTTCGCCACGTGATCCGGCTGCTCCTTGGCGGCGACAAGTCCGGAAAATCGGCCCACGCCCTGGAACTCTTTCTGGCCGCTCCCCCGCCCCGGCGCATGGCGGCCATGGGCCGGGCCCTGGATTTCGAATTCCGGGCCCAGATCGAGGCCCACCGCTGGGGGCGGCCGCCGGAGATTCCGGTGACCGAGCCGGGCCTCGAACTGCCCCGGTTCCTGGCCGGGGAACGGTCCCAGGGGGGATCGATCCTGGTGGACAGTCTGGACTTCTGGATTTTCGCCTGCGCCGGGGAGGGTGTTGCGGACGACAAGGTCCGGGAGCTGCTCGACGTCCTGGCGGCCTATGCCGCGCCGGACGCCCCTGAGGCCGTCCTGGTGTCCGTGGAGGCCGGGCTTGGCCCCTTGGCGGCCGACGCCGCGTCCCGGGCATTTTTGCGCCGTCTGGCGGCGCTCAACCAGTCCGTGGCCAGCCTGGCCGCCGACGTCCGTCTGGTGGTGGCCGGACTGCCCGTCCGCCTCAAGGGGGCCTGAATGAAGATGAAGACCATCAAGATACAACGGACCACGCCCATGGACGCGGCGAAGATGTGCAAGCTTTTCCGGCGCGAGGACCGCTGGCTGATCCTGGTCAACGCCGACCCCGACGCCCTGGGCTCGGCCATGGCGCTCAAGCGTCTCATGTCCCGGCGCGTGGAGGCGGCGGACATCGCCAAGGTCAACGAGGTCACCCGGCCCGACAACCTGGCCATGATCCGCTACCTGCGCATCCCCGTGGTCCGCTTCACCCCCGAACTGGCCAAACGCTACACCCGCTTCGCCCTGGTGGACTCCCAGCCCCACCACCACCCGGACTTCGCCGGGATTCCCTTCTCCGTGGTCATCGACCACCACCCGCTCAAGCCCGACGCCCCGGTCACGGCGGCCTATGTGGACATCCGCCCCGGGCTGGGGGCCACGTGCACCATCCTGGCCGAATACCTGCGGGCCATGCGCATCCGGCCCGGCAAGCTTTTGGCCACGGCGCTCATCTACGGCATAAAGACCGACACCCAAAACTTCTCCCGCCCCTTCCAGCACAGCGACATCCTGGCCTTTAGCGGCCTCAACAAGTACGCCGGACAGGATCTTCTGCGCCGCATCGTGCACAGCGAATTCCACAAAAGTTGGCTTAAGTATTTCACCCGGGCCTTTCGCAAGATGCGCTTCGTGGGTTCGCGAGGGCTTTTTATCTTCATGGACCGGCTGGAGAGTCCGGACATCCTGGTCATCCTGGCCGATTTCTTCACCCGGGTGCATGGGCTGTCCTGGGACATGATCTGCGGGGTGTCCGAGGGCAAGGCCGTGGCCGTGTTCCGGGGGGACGGCCTGTTTCGGGACATGGGCAAGGTAGCGGCCGAGCATTTCGGCGACGTGGGGTCGGCCGGGGGGCACCGGACCATGGCCCGGGCCGAGATCGACATGGAGCGGCTCAAGGGGCAGTCCCCCGAGGAATTTTTCTGGAAACGCCTGACCGGGAAACGGCTGGAAAAGCCTGCCAAAAGTACTTAGCCCTACCCGGCCACGGCCCGCACCCATCACCCCCAAAAACACCTCTGTGTTTTTGGAAAATAACTTCCTCAGCCCGCCTGCCCGGCCACGGCCCGCACCCCGCCCGGACAGGTGAAATCCCCCGAGGTCACGAACCCCATCTCCAGATCCGCCATCCACCCCGAGGTGAACGTGCGCCGATCCGCGCTCCACACCCGGCGCACGGCCGGATCGAAAACCGGGTCCGTGCAGTGGGCCGTCCCCTTTTTCACCGGCCCAAGCAGGGTCAAAAGCTCATCCATGGTCGGCAGCCGCCAGTCGGCGCGACCGGCGAACCCGCTTCGGCAAAGCCCCTCCACATACGCCCCCGCCCCCGCGAAGATGACCGGGAAAAGCGCCCCGCCCCGCTCCCACACAAGACCCGTGGCCGCATCGCGCACCGCGCCGTCCCCCAGGTCCGTGAACCGTCCCACGGGCGCTTCCGGGCAGGCGTAACGCCTTGGCCGCCACAGGGCGTCCAGCCCGAACCGCTCCCGGGCCGCCTTGAGCGCGATTTTCTCCGGCCTGCACCGTGAGAAATTAGAAGGCGGACTCAAAAGTTTTGGTTTGGTGAATTTAGCAGATAAAATTTGTGTCGATGTTGGTTCC
>NZ_JAZHDB010000081.1:0-5073 GCF_036584575.1 Desulfolutivibrio sp. | reverse complement strand
ACGGCCAGATAGCGTCCCTTGTCCGTTTCCAAAACGAACGCCTCGGCCATGTCCACACCCTGGGTGCGGCAAAACCCCAGGGCGGCCTTGGTGGGCGCGCCGTCCGGCCCGAAGGCCACCTTCTCCGGCGGGCCGCTGACAACCTCTTCCTCGCGACGGGTCATGGCGTCCATACCCGTGACGGACACCCCGAGGCGTCTGGCGGTGACAAAGGGGCGGATGCGGTCGAAACCGATCCGGGCCTGGGTCAGACGTTCGGAAAAAATCGTTTCGATCTCCGAGGAAAGCCCGGATAAAAAGCGGGCGGGCATCTCCTCGAAACCGATCTCAAGTAGAAAATGGGGCATGACCGGTCCTTTTTCGTTAGGCGACAAGCATGGGATAGCCGAGCTCCTCGCGCTGGGCGGCATAGAGCCGGGCCAGGGACGAGGCCAGGGCGCGCACCCGGGCGATGTAGCCCGTGCGTTCGGTGATGGAGATGGCCCCCCGGGCCTGGAGCATGTTGAAGGCGTGGGAGCACTTCAGGCAATAGTCGTAGGCTGGCCAGGGCAGGCCGCGGTCGCACAGTCTGCGGCATTCGGCCTCATAGGCATTGAAGAAGGACAGCAGCATGGCGGCGTCGCTTTCTTCGAAATTGTAGGTGGAATGCTCGAACTCGGCCCGGTGATGCACATGGCCGTAGGTCACATGGTCATTCCAGGACAGGTCGTAGACCGACTCCTTTTCCTGAAGATACATGGTCAGCCGCTCCAGGCCGTAGGTCAGCTCCACGCTGACCGGGGACAGCTCGATGCCGCCCACCTGCTGGAAATAGGTGAACTGGGTGACTTCCATGCCGTTGAGCCAGACCTCCCAGCCCAGACCGCTGGCCCCCAGAGTGGGGGATTCCCAGTCGTCTTCCACGAAACGGATATCATGATGCGAAGGGTCGATGCCCAGGGCCTTCAGGCTGTCCAGGTACAACTCCTGGACATTCTCGGGCGAAGGCTTGAGGATGACCTGGAACTGGTAGAAGTTCTGGAGTCGATTGGGGTTTTCGCCGTAGCGGCCGTCCGTGGGCCGCCTTGAGGGTTCCACATAGGCCACCCGCCAGGGTTCGGGGCCGATGACCCGAAAAAACGTGGCCGGATTGAAGGTTCCGGCCCCCACCTCGATGTCGTAGGGCTGGGCCACCACGCACCCGGCGTCGGCCCAGAAACGCTGCAAGGTCAAGATGACGTCCTGAAAATGCATTCCGTTCTCCATGCCCCCTTCGTCCCGGATCTCCCCGGTTGTGGCGGCGTCAGTTTTTGATAAAGGTTCCGTGTTCCCAGGAAAGCCCCAGGTGGTAGGCGACAAAACGATCCAGCAGCCGGGAGAACTCCCCAACCGCCGCTGGCGACGGGGCGAGTTCGGCCCATGTCGCCGGGCCCGCCCGGCGCACGGTCTCCAGGAGCGTCACCGTCTCCCGGCCAAGCCGGACGAAGGTTCCCCGCCCCGGCCGGTGGCAGGCCGGACACAGAAACCGCCCTTCCTCCACATGAAACACGGCCCCCGCAATATCGGCACAGGCCGCGCCACAGGCGTGACAGGCGGACAGGGAAGGGAAAAAGCCCTGGTCGCAGGCCACCCTGGCCCGAAAATACACGGGAAAAAGCCGTGGCGGCACGGGTTCGTCCGAAAGGGCCGCCAGACTCTCCAGAAGCATATCGTGAGCCGCCCGCGCCCCGGGAGGGGGAACGTCCACGGCCTCGAAAAATTTCAGACAATTGACGGCCATGCCCAGACGCCCCGGGTCAGCCCGCAGTCGACCATGTCCGTTGACAAGCCGCCCCTCCAAAAGGGTGTGGTAGGCCCGACCGCTTTTGACCTTGAAATGGACGTGATTGAAGACGTCCAGACAGCCGCAAAACCGTCTGCGGCTGCGGCAGCCTCCAAAGGCGAAGGCGGTATAGACGCCGCGCGAGGGCGAAAAAAGCCGCACCCAGGCATCTATTTCCCGAAAACGGCCCACCCGCAAAACGAGAGCCTTCTCGGAAAATTCCATTCTCCGCTCCTCGCGTCCGCACCATCCGCGTCGTGTCGCACCGGCCTTTTCGGCCGTTTACGGTCCACATGGACCTCGCCGCTTTTCGCTCCCGCCTTCGCTGCGATTTCCCCCACCCTCCCGGCGTCGCCGCCTCAGGGATTGGGGAAACGGACGGTCTTGGCCTCACCCCGTTGGGTGCTCACGGGCATCTCCTGCCCCTCATGCCGGAACACCACGCTGCTGGGATTGCCGAGCCGGACCTCGATCTTTTCCTTGTACGGTTCGGTCAGGGTCTGTCCCTTCTTGACGTACACCTCTTTGGGCTTGCCGCCGTCGACAGTCACGATGACCCAGCTGCCGTCCGCACCGATGATCTCCAGGCTGCGGGCGCCAGTTGGTCCCGTGGCGGCGCCCTCGGAGGGGTTCGCCGTCTCCGGGGCCGGAGAAGACACGGCGGGAGGCACGGCGGGAGGAGCGACCGTCACCGTGGAGGGTAACGCGACCGTGCCGGGGGCGGCCTTTCCCGGCGGCGATCCGGCTGGGACGGCGGGCGCGCCGACAGAAGGTTTCGCACTCAGCGGCACATGGGTCGTCAGTGAGGTGGACGCGGGCTGCTGGGTCTCAAGGTTCGCCTTGGCCACGAATTTCAGCGTTTTGACCTCGCCCGAGCCTGCCTGCAACGGATAGTTTTTGTCGTCGTAACGAACTTCCACGCCACCGGCGTTGCCGAGCCGAACCAGCAGGGACTCGTTGAAATTGCCGACAAACCGTTTCCCCTTGGCCAGCATGATCCCTTTGGTGATGCCGCCATCCACCGAAACGTCGATCCAGCACTCGGCCAAGGCGAGTATGGTCACGGAATGGGCGCCATGTTCCCCGAGCACGACATCCGGAGACAGTGACGGATCGGCGGGCTCTTCCGTATCCGCCGCCGATGCGGCCTCGGAGGTCGGGGCGTCAGGCTCCGCAGCCGGAACCCGGGGCGTTTCAGGCGGACTGAGCGTCAACGGCTGCGAGGTTGCCGATTGATCGGCAACGGGTGCGGCGGGCGTCGTGCGATTGTCCGGGACCGCAATCAAAGGAACAGTCCCGGGAGATGCCGTCTCGGCATGGGGATCGGCAGCACTCCCGGGCTTGGCCTGGGAATTCTGATCCGGCGAAGATCCCTGGGCAAGCTCGGGAGCGGACGCCTGGGACGAGGGGACGGGGGGCGTCGACCGCCCGATATGAAACGGCATGAGTGAAAAAAACCACAGCACGGCCACAACGACAACCAGGATGGCCACCGCGACGATGACGTAGCGCAGATACCCGCCCCCCCCGTTTCGGATGATCGTGGCCTGGGTGACCGAGTCATTCAATTCATGTTGCGGCGTCAGGTTGGAATCCGGAATGACGCCTACGGCCTCCGAAAACGCCTCGCCGATCTCTTCGGGGTCAAGATCGAGCAACTTTGCATAGTTTTTGACAAACCCTTTGGCATAGACCGGATGGGGAAGTCCGCCCTTATCGCCTTCTTCAATGGCGACAAGGCAGGCTCTCCCTATCTTTATCTTATCGATGACATCATTGTCCGATAGGCCGCGTCGTTCCCGCTCCGCTTTCAGCAAAGCTCCCAATTCGCGTAAATCCATATTCGATTACTCCCTAAACGTGAACGTGCGGGAGCCATGAGGCTCCACTGCTCGTTCCGCCTGTCTTCGGGGCAGTTCCCAGAGGGCCTTGCAGCCTGCAAGGGCCACAATGCCCATCCTTCCGGGATGGATGACGAGACATGGCTGCTACAGGCGGAGGTCGACGACCGCCTTGGAGCGCAATGTATTCATATATTCCTGGAAAAGCTTCTCAAACTTGGTTCGAAACAGCATTTCGTACACCTGGCCGCGCGCCTGCTCGAACGATTGGGACGTACTCGCGGAAGCGGGG
The DNA here is from genome assembly GCF_036584575.1 of Desulfolutivibrio sp. Taxonomy (NCBI): domain Bacteria; kingdom Pseudomonadati; phylum Thermodesulfobacteriota; class Desulfovibrionia; order Desulfovibrionales; family Desulfovibrionaceae; genus Desulfolutivibrio; species Desulfolutivibrio sp. The sequence goes on along the minus strand of NZ_JAZHDB010000081.1, from coordinate 1,139 downwards.
GCGGCGTCGGCCGCCGCCGGGGCGTCGGACGTGGCCTTGCGAATAAGAAGCACCGCCTTCCCTTCCAGGGGAATCGGCTTGGTGACCTGTCCGGCGGGGGTGTCCTGCAGCGCCTTGCGCAAGGGCGGGGCCAGATCATCGGCGGACACGTCGCCGCCAAGGTCTCCCCCCTGCTCCTTCCCCGGGCCGATGGAAAACTTCCGGGCTGCATCCGCAAAGGACAGTTGCCCCGAGGCGATCTTTTGCCGCAGGGACTCGGCCTCGGCCATGCTGCCGACCATGATGAACCCGATGGCCCCCGGGGTCCGGCGGGCCAGGTTGGCCTTGGGATCGGGAATGTTCCCCCCCATCTGGTCGTAATACTGGCGCACTTCGTCGTCCGTGACCAAAATCCGCTTATTGACCATATACCCAAGCAGTTGGTGCTTGATGGCCTCTGTCTCCAACCCTTTCTCGAATTCCTGCCGCGTCAGTCCTTCCTGGGCGAGCTGCTTCCGGAACTGCTCTTCATTCATGCCGTTTTGTTTCTTCAACTCATTGATCTTCGTCGCGATTTCCGTTTCTGAAACGGTAATCCCGAGTTTTTCCGCCGCCTGCTTGATCAGGATGTCATTGATCATGGAGTCCAGGACACGCCGTTGCAGCTCGACGTACTCCGGATCATTCTGTGAAATGCTGATGCCTTGCGCCTGGGACAGCATTTTATTGAGTTTTTCGTTAAGTTCAAAAAGGGTGATAAGTTGGCCGTTGACCACAGCCACCACTCTATCGACAAGTTCGACGGCATGACTCTGTGCAATGCAGATGAAAAGGCACAGGGCGATCACAAGGGAGGAGAACGCACGGGACAAGGTATCCTCCGGCAGGCCGGGCTTTCCGGCTTCGGATGAAGGTTTGCACAATATAAAAAACGGGCAATGAAGATATGCCCCTTGCCTCGCCTGGCGTCCGCCCCTGCGGACACGGCACCCGGTCAAGCTATAGACGCTTTTGACTGGACAGGCAATCCGCTCCCGCAGGCCTTCCATGCCTGAGGTGCAACCTCATGGGAAATCCGCAGTTTTCACCTCGCGGGCCGACGATTCCACACGTTCCTGCCGATCCTGGAAGCGGTAGCTGATGTCGCTGGGGCTGCCAAA
>NZ_JAZHDB010000080.1:0-76816 GCF_036584575.1 Desulfolutivibrio sp. | reverse complement strand
GTTTTTTGCCGCACCTTGCCATTAACACGCTCCGAGGCAACAAGCCGGAAGCTGTCCTCCGAAGCCCCTCCGAAGCCCCTCCGAAGCCCCTCCTGCTGCTTTGCCTTTTTTACGTCGGTCACAAGGGTTTGATTGGCGAGAGGACGGACCATAGGCATGGGCCATTTCGGCGAAAACAGGCCATCACGAAAATCCTGTCAAGAAAAATCTTATAGCCCAAACCGGTCACATTCGTAGCCCAAACGGGTGCATTCGTAGCCCAAACGGGTACGGCGCAATAAAAGTCAAAAAACAGGGTGTAGGTTTTTTGCCTGTGCGCGGGCCGCCTTTCCCCGCGATTCGGGACTCCTCATGGATTTACCCCCACCGGGCATGGCGGCCGTCTGACTTCAGGAGGCCGCCATGTTTTTTTCGAGGTCATCAAGTTTTTGGTTCCAGACGCCCTGCATCTCGGCATGGCGTTTTAGGCGCGGGCCAATGAGATTCTCTCCTGAACCCGTAACCGGATAGGCCGAAAACTCTTGCTTACACCGTCGAGGTATTTTTCGATGACTTTTTTAGCCCTCTCTGCTCAACCCAACCCGATTATGGGGTGTCTTCCCCCGAGTCTCGGCCTTGGGCCAGATGGCAGGGCGGATTTGAGCGATTATCGGGCATACGTCTCCCTTGGACGTTATTTTACCGTATGTTTTCTTGCTCGCGCCAATTGCCGTTGCACTTTGACGAGCACTTCGCCGAAACAGTCGATGGGTATCATGTACCGCGCCGCGCGGGTGAAAGAACATTTCCATAGCACAGTGAGGTCAATATGTCAAATATGCTTCATATATTTCAACATTATACTGCATCTTAATGGCAAGTTGTATTGATGTTGTTTGAAAATTATGAATGTGTATTTGGAGAATTTTTTGATATACTTCGTAAAAATACAATTACAAATTACGTATTATTTGAATTAATAATGTGACATCGCAACATGAATATAATAATGAAGCAATTGGTTTTCCACAAAACAATGTTTATCATTTGAAAAAATATTGTAAAATAGGAGCATTTCTCAAGATTGTACACTGTTGATTTAGGTTGCTGTGGAAAACAGCGGAACTGGGAATTTCCCCAAAAAAACCGGGGCGTGAAATTGCTTTCAGCACCCCGGCAAGACTGAGGGTCAACGGAGCGCCAACTCCGTCAACGGTAGATACTCACATCTCCTTGCTACCCTCACCGCGCCGGTTCTGACAAGCAAAAAAGCCGTCTCCCCCATGGAGAGCCTCTCCATCCAGTGGTGGGACGCTGTCGCGCCTCCAGGCCTTCAAGGAGGCATAATGAATTCCTTTGGCTTGATCGATGAAAAAGACGCGGCCGCCTATCTTGGTCTTTCCGTGAAAACCCTTCAGGCATGGCGGTTTACGCACAGGCCGCCGAAGTATCTCCGGCTCGGCCGTTCGATCCGCTACCGGCTGTCAGACCTGGATGCGTTTCTCAATGCCAACCTCATCGATCCCGAGCGGAGGTAGGCGGTGTATGAACACGAAATCAAATGCCGCCGAAGCCTTTGATCCGTGGCCTGCCAACGTGGAGCCGAACAGTCCGCTTGACAGGGTCATGAAAGCCATCGTCGCCTTGTACGATGCGGAGCATGTTGTGGAACTCTGCGCCATCGGCCCGCAAACCAGGAAGTCCAGCCTTTGGGGCAACGAGTTTGCCGGGGGCAAAAAGGCCATCGTGGCCGGATGGTTCCGGGACAAGCAGGCTCTGGCGGAACTGGCCGTCCGGCTGGATGCGGAGGCAAAGCCCGAGGGGGTGTATGTCACCCTCAACCCGGTCGCCCCCGCCCTCCTCGGGCGCGCCGACCACAGGCTGAAGGCGGGAGTGGGGCGGACGCAGGATAGTGAGGCCCTCTGTCTGCGCAACCTCCTGGTGGACGTGGACCCGGCGCGTCCCTCCGGCATCTCAAGCTCAGAGCCGGAGAAAATGGCGGCGTACGACGTGGCGCACCAGATCGCAGCCCATCTGACCGATCTGGGGTGGCCGGAGGCGCTTTTCGCCGACTCGGGGAATGGGTGGCATCTTGTGTACAAGCTCGACCTTGCCAACACGTCCGAGAACGTCATGTTAGTCAAGGGAGTGCTCAAGGCCCTGGCCGCCAGATTCGATACCGGCGAGGCCACGGTGGATCAGTCCGTGTTCAACCCGGCCCGGCTGGTCAAGCTGTGGGGGACCATGGCCCGCAAGGGCGATCACACGGTGGACCGGCCACATCGACTGTCCGCTCTCGTGGATGTGCCGGGACATAGCGCGCCCGTTCCCCGGGCGCTGCTGGAGGCCTTTGCCGAACAGGCCGGGGCGGATGCAACGCCACGCCACGCTCTCCCTGCCGCCACTGCCGCAGACCCGGGAGGGCGGTTCGATGTCCGCGCCTACCTGGAGCGGCATGGCCGTGGACTGAAGAAGGAAAAGCCCTTCCAGGGCGGCACGCTGTATGTCCTGGAGGAATGCGTGTTCGATCCGGGACATGCCCCTGGCGAGGCCGCCATCTATCAGGCCGCTGAAGGCAGGCTCTCGTACCAGTGCTTTCACGACTCCTGCCGGGGGCGCACCTGGAAGGAGGCGCGCCAGAGGATAAGCGGCGACGCGCCGCTCGGGGCGGGCAACGTGGCCGTCACCCCTGCCCCTGCCAGCCAGCAGCCCGAGGAGTGGACGCCACTTCTCTTGCTGTGGCCGAGCCTTTCCGCGCAGGCGTACCCAGGCCTTGCCGGTGCGTTTATCGAACTGGCCACGCGGGAATCGGAGGCCGATCCGGCAGCGGTGCTGGCCACCTTTCTGACCCGCTTCGGGGTGGAGGTGTCCGGCAACGGGGTACTGAAGGGGCCGGGCATGTATCTGGGTGAGACGCGGCATTATCCGCGCCTGTTCACGGCCATCGTCGGGGCGTCCAGCAAGGCCAGGAAGGGAACCTCGGCGCATCCTGTGAATGCGCTCTTTTCTCCCGAAGGCCTCCCGGACAACCAGGACAACCCGTTCCCGTCGCTTGCCGCGACCAGCAGCGGCCCGCTCTCCACCGGCGAGGGCCTCGCGTTTTGTGTCCGGGATGCCCGCACGGAATGGGTCATCGACAAGAAGACCTCTGCCGGGTCATGGGTTCTGGTGGACCCCGGAGTCGAGGACAAACGTCTGTATGTCGCGGATGAGGAATTCGCCTCAGCGCTGCAATGCACCAAGCGCGAGGGGAATACCCTGTCGACAGCGGTTCGGTGCTTTTGGGATTCGGGCGAGTATTCCCCAATGGTGAAAAAGGAGCGGACGAAGGTCACGGGGGCGCATGTCGGCATCGTCACCCACATCACGTTTCAAGAGTTGCGCGTGTTGTTGGATGAGGTCCAGGCCTTCAACGGCTTTGGGAACCGGTTTCTCTGGGTGTGCGCCAAAAGGCATGGGATGGTGCCCATTCCGCGCCGGATGCCCCAGAACGAACTGTCCAGGCTGCGGCTTGAGGTGTCGCGGCTGGTCGCTATCGGACAGCGCCGCGAAGAGATGACGTGGGATGGACCGGCAGAAGACTTGTGGCGTGCGGTCTATCCCAGTCTTTCCCGGGAGCATTCCGGACTTGCGGGGTGCATCATCAACCGGGGCGAGGCCCAGACCGTTCGGCTGGCCATGATCTATGCCCTGCTGGACGGCCAGGGGCATATCGGCGAGGCGCATCTCCAGGCTGGGCTGGCGTTTTGGGAGTACTGCCGGGCCTCGGCGCTCTACATCTTCGGCAGTCGCGAGGCCAATCCGCTCTCGGAGAAGATTCGTGGCGCACTGGCTGGAGGCCCCATGACGACCACGGCCCTGCACCGGGCGCTCGGGAATAACGCGTCCAGGGAGAGGCTTCGCGAGGCCCTGCAGGAACTTCTGACCGCCGGGCGCATCAACAGGACGGAAGAGAAGACCACGGGCAGGCCGAAGGTTATTTTCACCCTGAACGAACAAACCGAAGATAACGAACTATCGCCCAAGGGGAGCCTGCCGGATAATTCGTGAAATTCGTTTGTTTCGTTGAGGCGGAAGAAAAAGAAGAGGTCACAGAGGCCTCCTGGGAGTAGGGCATGCCCGCCGTTCCTGGGAGGCCCATTTATTGGGGGGACGTGTGCAAGGGGACTTCCTCGTGCCGCCGAAGGCGAAATATTGCAGCGTGACGCGCAAGAAAAGCGCATGATTTGCGCGAGTTGCCGCAAGGCGCGGGGGAAAGGAGAGTGGACAGTCTGGCTTTACGGCCAAATGTGTTATTTGATGACGGGGTAAGGATCGGGCGCTACGCGGGCAGTGCCGTCTTATCCCGGAGGGCCTGACGGGCATCAACCGGGCTGATGTGCGGCTTGACGCGAGGCATCGTCTGCGCGAGATCGGCGTCGTGTGCCCCGGGAGTCTCTTTGCGGAGCCAAAGCGACGTGGCCAGTTTCTCCAAATCGGAAACACCTTATTCCCGGACCGCTGGGCACGGTCTGAATGGCGGCTTGCGGCGGGGCAAGTTGTCCAGACTACTTTTCCAGAAGCGCCTTGCCCCCGAGGCCGTCAACCGAATGCGCGGGCCGTAGGCGGGCTGGAAGTGATGCCCAAGCAGGCAACTGGAAAAAAGCGTGGCCAGGGAGTCGTGCAGCTCGAAGGAACAGGGGCCGTGCTTGCAGAGCACAGAATCATTGCCCGTCGGGACAGCGCACGTTTTGTCCAAGGCCTGCTTGCCATTTGTCTGGATAATGGCTAGATGTAATGTCTAGACAGGAGGGCCTATGCCGAGCACATGGACGCTGCAAGACGCCAAAAACAAGTTCAGTGAAGTGGTCAATGCCGCGTGCGCCGGTGCGCCGCAGGTGGTGACCAAGCGCGGCAAGCCTTCGGTGGTGGTGGTTTCCATGACCGACTATGAAAGGTTTGTAGCCCAAGGCAAGAGCCCTGCCCCGCGTTTCACGGAATTTTTGCTCTCCATGCCCGGCGGTGGTGCGGAGGCGGACGCCACGCGCGATGACATCGCCTTGAGGGAGGTGGATTTTTGATGTTTCTGCTGGACACGGTCGTCCTCTCGGAACTGCGCAAGAAAGACCGAAACCCCGGCGTGGTGCGCTGGATCAGCGCTACGGACGATGGGACGCTTTTCGTCAGCGTGGTCACTGTCGGCGAAATAGAGCGCGGCATCCGTCGTCAGCAAGCCAGGGATGCCGCTTTCGCCCAACGCCTCACCGACTGGCTGGCGCAACTGGTGCTGGCCTACGGGGACCACATCCTGCCCATCACCACGGAGGTGGCCCGCCGCTGGGGCCAATGCAGCGCGGACCTGGGCCGGGCTGATGCGGACATCCTCATTGCCGCCACGGCCTTGGAACACGACATGGTGGTGGTGACACGCAATGAGCGGCACTTCATGCCCACAGGGGTGCGCGTGTTCAATCCCTGGGAGTAGGCTGCCCCATCGCGTGCGGGGAAGACCTGCGTCTCTGCGGGGACTTGTCCGGCGAGGTGGTGTGTGGGAGCAGCGCATCCATCCTCTCGCCGTCTTTTCGTCTTGAGGTCTTGAGCGGCCAAGCCATAAAGGCCAAGGTCTTCGGGTTCGCTCCGCAAAGCCTCCGTGCCCTTGTTCATGTCCGTGAGCGTGTTGTGCTTGATCTCTTTTTCTTCTCGGCTACACTAGCAGATCCTGCACGGACCCCAGGAGGTATGTTGTGACTTGACCTCTTTTTCTTCTCGGCTACACTCCGCCCGTCCAGGGCGTCCCCGTCACCACGGTTGTGACTTGACCTCTTTTTCTTCTCGGCTACACTCCCCGACGATCCGCAAACGGATGTTTCTGAGTTGTGACTTGACCTCTTTTTCTTCTCGGCTACACTTGCAAGGATCGGCGTGTCCCTGTCCGGGGCGGTTGTGACTTGACCTCTTTTTCTTCTCGGCTACACTACGTTTTGCAGCCAGGCCGTAAGCGCCGTAGTTGTGACTTGACCTCTTTTTCTTCTCGGCTACACTCGCCATCCGTGCGAACTGCCTATGGAGTCGTTGTGACTTGACCTCTTTTTCTTCTCGGCTACACTCTTTCTGTGGGCAATGCGTTGTAATCATTAAAGAAAATGGCCGGGGCGGACTCAGAAAAACATGAGTTGCTCCGGCCCTTTTTCCGCCTTTCTTCGTTTTTTTCCCACGAGCACGCGCATCTTTACGAATTGCGCATCCGTGATCGCCAGAAGCCGCACTTCGCCTTTCTCGGGAACCAGCTTCTGGACCCGATTTAAAAAAGTATCGTGCGACTCGCGACTGTGGCAATACCGGGCATATACCGAGTATTGCAGCATGCTGAATCCCATCCGCTTCAGATCCTTGCGAAAGCGGGCATAGTCCTTTCTCTCCTTGGCCCCGGTGACGGGAAGATCAAAGAGCGCGAAAACCCACATGGCCTTGAATCTCCCGTTCACAGCTAGCCCGCCATACTTTCGAACCGGGGAAGAAACACACGTGTGCGCTTGCCGAGAAATACATCCGCCAAGGTCTGGGCCGTTCGGGCCGCGAGACTGAAAAGCTCTCTGCGCTGCCCATCCACAAGAACATCCTGATTCAGGTGCGTCAGCAAGGTGCGTTTCAATTCTTTGTCCAGATCACGGTCCATGCCGTGCTCGACGACAAGACCGGCGACCCCGATGTCGACCAACGGCCGGTAGGGCTCCATCAAATCGCTCACCAGACAAAAGGCGTCGTAGCGATTATGATGGTGCAGCCCCAAAGACGGGTGTAGTCCTGAGGCGCATACGGCCCGGCCCATGATCGCCCTGACCACGGCATAGCCGTAGTTGAGCCAGCCGTTCACGCCTCCGGCGTGAGAGTCGCGTGTGAAACGCTCCGATGCGAACAGCGCCCTCCAGTATTTCCGGGCGGCCTTACCCTCGACATTCTCCGGATCACCGGAACGGACCTCGCCGGTCATGGCCTTAAGACCGTGGTCATGGCCTGTAGTCAGGGACAACGCCCAGGCCTGGTTACGCAGCTTCATGCGAACGACATGCTTCCAGGCCTGCTTTTTCATCGGCAGTGAAGCCCGGGCCTGGGCGGCGATGCGTTCCGTCTGAACCGTGTTCCCGGAGAGGGGCAGCATCATTCCCACGGGCATATGTCTCTCGTCGCAGGCCACATACGTGCCGCCATTCGTCGCCAGCCCCGCAAGAACCGCATGCGAGAACGACACCTGATGGTGGGAGACGACAAGCGCTGCGATCTCAGGAAGCGGAATAAAGACATCCGCGTTGTTTTCAATGCGGACCCGGAGCAGGTCGTTTTCGACGTTGAGCCGGGCAGGTTGGTCGCCGATGTCCAAGATGCGGTTCATGTGTTGTCCCGCCTGATCTCACCCATGGGCGTGACGGTGACCTTGCGGCATCCTTTCTCTCGCAATGTGTCAAGCATGATCTGCCGCCTGAGTTTTTCCTGTTTGAGTTGTTCTTCCGGACGAGCATCGTGCAAAGGAGTTAGCCTCAACCGGGCACTTGCCTTTTCAAGCCATACCGATCTGATCCGCCAGAGACATTCCCCTTCTCCATCAGGTAAGGCGACAATATCACCGCTGGTAAGGGAGAAGAGAAATCGGCCATACTCCGGAGCGTCGCGATTTACGGGAGGTAACCCCTTGGCCGTCCGTCGCTTGGCTTCCATCAGGGTCACCACGTCTCCCTTCCAGACCAGCTGCCCCTTTTTATCGAGTGATTCGTAAACAGCCATATGGTGGTTGCCGCCGGTCATGACCGTCCTGGCGCGCGCACCTTTCCCGATGGTCTCCGCCTTGCCGGAAACAAACACGCGTACCTTTTTGACCTGTGTCCCTCCGAGGCGCTTGAGAAGGATGGCATTGGCGTCGGCCGCAAAGGCTTTGGCCGGGTCTTGCATTCCCAAGGCGTCGAGGCGCGTCTTCACCAACTCGCGGATATAGGGATCAATGATGCGGTCAACCTCTGGGGGGCTCAACTTCTCCAGTTTTTTTCGGACGCTGAGGCGTTCGCCACGGCGGGAATAGAACGTCTGATCATGGAGTTGTCCGCTCACTTTGCGCCGATGTCGCAGGGACACGGCGATGTTCATGATCATGTCCGTGGCAGTGTCTATGAATCCTTCCCATGCACCGCTAAAAGGGGCTTTCGATAGCCGCTCGCGATGCGACGCGGCCCATTCAGCAGCCCTGGCGATGCGTTGGATCATCCCTTGGTCGGTCATGGCCACGGCCATGGCGTCCACGGCGTGATGCCGGTGGTCGGCGCGCGATTTTTCCCCACGGCCCAGGATGAAGTTCAGGCCCAGCATGTCCCTGACCAGGGCGGTCACGCCTCCTGACGAGGCGCGCACCCGCTTGGCCGCGTCGCCGCCGTAAAGCTGACCCAGATATTCCAGGGCGAGCTTGGAGGCGTAGCGGGTGTCCGAAAGTTGCCGGTTGGTGAAGTCCGCAAACTCCACAGCCATGTCCGGAACCTCGAAGCGGTGCAGCTTTGCCTTTTTTGCGCCGATATCGCAGTGGAAGCGGCGGACACGTTCGAGCATGGCCTCGAAGGCCTCCGTGTCGGCTCCGAAGGCCTCAAACGGGGTGCGGTTGCCTTTTTTGATGTTGCAGGCGTTATGAGCCAGGGTTTTGTTGAGAAATGAATTATCCAGACTGCGTGAGCGTGGCAGGATATGCTCGATGTCTACTGATGCATGCGGTCCGAAGACGTCTGCGGGACTGAACATCTCGCCGCAATATGGGCATTGCCAGCCGCATTCCTCGGCCAGGAGTTTTTTCAAGACCGCTGTCCGCTGCTGAAGTCCTAGGCCAGGAAACATTTCGAGTATCTCAGCATAGGCCTTGTTGCGCTCTTTCTCTCTGGAGCGCATGTTTTTGGTGACGGACATGCGGTCCTTACGCGATCTCTTGAGATCCCTGGCCAACTCCACGCGGATAATCGCGGGTTTCCCGTAACGGTCGCAGATGGCGTTCACCACGCGCCGCATCTCGGTCAACGTCCGTGTCACCATGGGATTTCTGATGCCCGGCAGGGCGATGGCCACGGGCGGGAGACGATCATGAAGCGGCGGGGGCGTTTCCGCGCCATATTCAATCTTGCGTGCCGTGGCGTATGGGACGCCATTTTCCAGGTGCGGCATGAGTTTCAGAACCGCGCTTCGGGAATGGGAAAGGTATCCATCCTCAAGGCGGATTGTCGCCAGCGCGGCCGCAGTCTCAGGAACAAGGCCATAGTCGCGGGCGGCCACCCGGGCCAGGACCGCCTCTTTGTTTGTCGCATGGACAAGCAGGACGAGACGGGATCGTTTTTCCAGGGGGAGGGCATCCCAGGCATCGCCAAGCAAGGTGCGCAGTTTTGCGCTCGTGCGGTCGCCCTCCATTTTTTTCTCACCGCCGCGCTCCAGGTTGAATTGCCAGTCTTTATTGAGGCTCATGAGTTTACGGGCCATGACGAACGTCAGGTCTCCCTCCTTTTCAAGATGTTCAAGAAGACATGCGCGCTGGGTGACATCGGGGATTGCCACTTCGCCATGATTGGAAATCGCTTCGAGATTGTTGAGCTTGGAGAGCAGGCGAAAACGTTGTGCTTCAAGCGTGCAAAGCGGGGTGCGTCGGGAGCCTTTCTCCAGAGTGCAGAATCCAACCAGATGCTTGGCGCTTTTCAGGGGCCTTTGCCAGAAGATGGCCTTCCATACGCCGTCATAACATCCCTTGTTCAGGAGGGCGGGATGAAACTGCGCCTGACAATGCCAAAGGGCGGTAAATTCGTCTTGCAGCATGTCGCGGTGAAGTTTTTGCCCACGGATGCGCGATTCAGGCCCTTTCGGGATGTTACCCCCGGTATGGGCCAAATATTCCCCAAGGCGCATGTCGCCCATCTTTACGCGCAGGGCGTGTATGGCCGCTTTGACTTCGCCCTCGTCCTTGTCAGTCGGAGTTTTGCGACTGTTTGACCAAAATCCGCGCCGTTGGGCCAGATGATAGATCGCCCGTCCGAGTTCGAATGGTTCAAGGCGTTCATGCAGGCCGATTGCCCGCAGATGATATGGAAAGAGGCGGCGCCCACCGTTTTCGGCATTGAGATACTCCGGATGGAGGCGATAAAATTCATCACGAAGGCTCTCGTCCAAATTGCACACGCCCTTGTTTCGTTCAGTCGGTGAGTGGTTCGGTAGTTCGGGGAAGAGGCCTATTCGTTCGAGAACCCGCATAAGATGGGTCTTACGCATGGCTTTTCGTTCCAGGAGCTTGCGCCTGGACTTCGCTTCCTGGCGTGCCGTGTTTCTGCTGGCATCCCGTCCGGAGGAAATGTCGCCCTCGGTTCCAGCGTCGAAAATGCGAACACCGCAATGAAGGATGCTTGCCGATCTCCCTGTCGCATCGGTTTCAAAGATAGCCCAGCCCACGGATGCGGGGCCAAGGTCTAATCCAACCAGCAGGTTACGAGCATGGTCGCTTTTCAAGGTGTCGCCTCCATTTGTTTAAAAATAGACCCCTTGACACAAGTCACGCTTTGTATATATACTCAAATTACAAGTCACAACAAGGAGCTCGGCTCCGTATGGCGTTGCCTGAGGGCGGCGTCAGGGGCGTCTGGCACGCCTCCCTTTTTTCAAACAAAAAGCCCGTCTTTAGACGGGCTTTTTGTTTGAAAAAAGGGGAGAAAGCGGCTGCTGGGGTTGGATGATGTACCCGCCAGGAAGGAGAGGCAACTGTGGCCAGGCGAGTGGGGCGCTAAGGATGCCGATGGAGTTGCCCCCGCTAAACCGGACACCAGTTTAAGAACGTTGGGCACGCACCGCCGCCGTCCCGCCGCCTCCGACGAGCTCGTTTGCGGTCCATTCTCGGCGGCGGGCCGTCGGCTCACTCCGCAGTGACTCGTCAGCGGCACACCTCCGGATGAACTCACGAGGTGACAGCATCTTAAGCCCTTTGTGCGGATGGATTTCGTTGTAATCCTCGAACCATGCCGCAAGCTGGCTCAAGACGGTCTGAGCGTCCGGACGGTCATGGACGTACACGTAATCGCGTTTGAAGGTTTTCACGAACGCTTCAGCCATGCCGTTGCTTTCGGGGCTTCTGACCGGCGTGAACCGGCAGACCAGGCCCAGCCAGGCGGCAAATTCAACGGTTTCTTTGGCCGCGAAGCAGGAACCATTATCTGTAAGCCACTCCACATGTTTCGGGCAACAACTCATGCCGAAACGTTTTTCCACGCATTCCAGCATCATATCCCGCACCATGGCGCCCGAGATGCCGCCTGTCGCGGCCACGAAGCCGATGACTTCCCTATCGCAGCAATCCAAGGCGAACGCCACCCTGACCTTCTGGCTGTTCCAGCATCCAATCTCGAAAGCATCAGCACACCAGCGCAGATTGCGCCGTAGCATGATGACCTTGCCCTCATGAGACCGCTCTGGGCGCTTGCCGGTGTGCCTGGCCAAAAGCAGGCCGTGAAGGCGCATGATCCGATACACGCGCTTGTGGTTCACCCGTGTTTGCCCCAGTTCCACAAGACGCCGGTTCAGGAGGGCGCAGACCCGCCGGTAGCCGTAGGTCAGCCGTCCATCGATGATCTCACGAACCAAAGGCAGCAGGACTTCGTCCTGGGCCTTGGAATAACGGGAGGGACGGTTCCTTGGGCCAGTCGCCAGTCGTTCGGACAACTGCGAACGGGCCTCGTCAAACGCCTCCGCCACCCGCTTCACAGGGAATCCTCCTCGAAGGGTAACGGCGTGCGCGAGATCAGTTTTTTTTCGCGCGCGATCTTGATGCCTTCCTTGAGGATTTCCACCTCCATCGTCTTCTTGCCCAGAAGTCGTTCCAACTCGCGGACCCGTTTCTTGAGAGCACGATTCTCCGAGGCGCTGACCACCTCGTCGTCCGCCTGGACCGCCACCTTGCCGCCTTCGCTCATGAGTTTCCTCCATCGAAAGAGCTGGTTCGGGGCAATGCCATGCTTGCGGGCCACGTACGAGACGCTCATCCCAGGCCGGGAAGACTCCTCCACGATCCGCAGCTTCTCCGCCAATGGCCAGCGCCGACGCTGGACCTCGTTGACCAACTCGACCGTGGGGAACTCGTTAGCACTATGTCTGGACATACCTCTAGCCCTACCTCCTCGGTTGGCCAGGGTGTCCGGTCTAATTGGGGGCTACTCCAGCCGACTGAATCAGAAGCGGTCAGCGTGTGGGGTATAGTGTGGGGTATGAAAAAAGGGCCTACGGATTTTCGTCCGTAAGCCCTTGATTTTGCTGGTTGAGGGGGCAGGATTTGAACCTGCGATCTTCGGGTTATGAGCCCGTGAACCGGGTCTTCCTACCCCATCTCCTACCCAGTTTAACTACGCCTAATGCGGCAAGTTTATCCTTAAATTACAGGCTTGACAGCCATGTCGTCATTGGGTCATTTACCCGAATGCTGTTTAACGACATTTGACCTTTTTTACCCTCCTGGGTAGGAATAGGGTAGGAAAGAAAGTGTGGTCCTGTCAGGCTTCAAGGGGTGGTGGGGTAGGAACAGGGTAGGAAAGAGGACGAAAGAATGGCCACGAAATATTCACGGGCGCACCCGGCGAAATGGCCCGGTGTTTACTGCTACGAAAGCACGGAGCGCCGCTTTGAAGATAAGGCGGACGTTTGTTATGTGATTGCCTATAAGGTCGAGGACAAGAAACGCTGGGAGAAAGTCGGCTGGAGGTCGGAAGGCTATACCCCCCAGGTGGCGGCGGAGGTCCGGGCCGAACGGGTGAAGGCCGCCCGGCATGGCCAGGACGTGAAGACCGCCAAGGAGATTGCCCGCGAACGCGACAAGCGGGACAAGACCGTCGACGAGTTGGCGAAGGCCTATTTCGCGACCAAAGGGGATTCCCTGAAAGGCGTGGTGACGGACCGCAACCGCTATGACAAGCATATCCGGCCCATACTGGGCGGCTTTCGGGCAAGTAAGCTCTCGCCCCTGGACATGGCCCGGGTGCGCAAGGCCATGACCGGCCGCGCTCCGGCCACGGTCTGGAACGCCTTGGAACTGGTGCGGCGCATCGTGAATTTCGGGGCCAGGGCCAAGCTGTGTCCGGCCTTGTCCTTCGTCATCGAGATGCCCAGGAAGGATAACGAGGTGGTGGAATACCTGGAACCCGAGGAGGCCGCCCGCCTCAAGGAGGTGCTTGATGCGTGGCCGTCCCGGGATGCCGCCAGGATGCTGGAACTGGCCATGTTCACGGGCATGCGGCGGGGCGAGGTCTTCAAGCTGCGGGATGCGGACCTGGATTTTCTGTCCGGGATCATTACCATCCGTTCTCCAAAGGGCGGCAAGACGGTGAGCATCCCCATGAATCCCATTGCCCGGGCCATCCTGTTAGAGCAGCTTGATTGGAAGGCAAAAAGTTCTTTTGAAAGTCCATTTGTGTTTCCCGGGAAGGGCGGCGGACAACGGGTGGCCTGCGGGGCCGCCGGGCGCATCAAGAAGGCCGCCGGGATTCCCTCCCGCTTCAGGATTTTCCACGGTCTGCGGCACCATTTCGCCGTGACCCTGGCCAATTCCGGAGAATTCACCCTGGACATGATCGGCGAACTTCTTACACACAAATCAACGGCCATGACCCGGCGCTACGGGCAGTTCCTTCCGGACGCCAAAAAGCGAGCCAGCGACAAGGCCGCGGAGTTGCTGACCAGCCACGCGGGACTGGATGCAATGTCCGGCAGAGGGCGGAAGGTGGTTAGGATCGGGGGAGGAGACTAGCCGATGCCCATCGTAAGCGCCTTTTTCGGGATCATCATCACCATGTACTGGCGGGAGCATGGCCGCCCGCATTTTCACGCCAAGTATGGCGAGCATGGCGCGACTTTTGATATCGAAACACTGGACATTCTGACCGGCAATTTGCCCCGTCGGGCGCGGCTCATGGTCCTGGAGTGGGCCTTCGAGCACCGGGAGGAATTGATGCAGAACTGGCGGCTATGCCAAGAATATTCCATACCCAACCCCATCACCCCGTTGGAGTAACGATCATGATTTCCTGGGAAGTGAAGACCGCCAAGCCGTTGCCGGGCTACCGCCTGGAGGTGACGTTTGCGGATGGACTGCGCGGTGTTGTCGACCTTTCTGATGTGCCGCACAAGGGCGTGTTCGCCCCGTGGTCGGACCCCGCCTATTTCGAGCAGGTGCGCGTCGATGCCGAGACAGGCACGGCCTGCTGGCCCAACGGGGCGGATGTGGCACCTGACGCCATGCACGAAGAGGTGAAACAACGGCAGGTCTCCGCCGTGTAGGCCAAGGACGGCAAGACGGCCCGGTCCCTGTGGACGGCCCGGTCCCTGTGGACGGCCCATGAGGGGGAGGGCCATGATCGCCGTTTTGCCATATGTCGTGCGTCTCAAGGGCTGTGAAAGGTGTCGAGACCGCAGCGATACGCCGTGCTCTGGAGTAAGTAGAGTGCGCTAGGGGCACCGTGGTTTGCGTGCTGGGGAGATAGACAAGGTGGTAGTGTTGAATTTCAAAGTATAGCTTGACTGGAGAACTCAATGTCCTGCTCTACATACCCAACCCCAATTAATAAGAATTTCAGGGCAGATATCAACAAAAAAGGAGAAACGTCATCACCAGAGTATGTAGCGTATCGCTTTTGGTTGTACCAATATTCATATAGGAACGTCATGTGTGCCAATGATGCGAGAAAAATTGCTGATTTTTGCGTTCTTGCGAAAGGCAAGGGGATTGATCCACTAAATATAATGTTTGCAAAATTTGACAGTATCATGAATCCTTACATGAACGAAAAAGAGGTGTTCCAGATTGTTTTTCAGTTGCGACACCTTACATTATTATTTATGAGGACATACAATATATGTCCATTTGCTACCATGGATGGTTTTTATGGTTTTGATTCCGGCAACATACTGCGGACGCTAATTAAAAAGAAACAATTAAAAATGGAATTTTACGATAAAGTATATCACCAGTCACTCAAAGGTTTTGAATACGACCCAGAGACACGCAACCTGAAAATCACGGTTAACTTGAACCATGATTACACAACAGTCTTGTTGGATGTGGCAAACATAATTGATAATATCACGGGCGAAGTCGATAATGACTTTTTATTTTATATCCATGAGAGAAAATTTAGAAAGAAGTTGTCAAAATTATCGCCAACAAGCAATGCGTCAAGAGCTGTTGGATTGTGGATTTGGGATGCTATTGACAAACAGATTGGAAAGGAGAAGCCTCCGTATGGCGCTATTTCAAAAACGATACATCGCCTCAAAGAAAAGTTTGATCTTTCAAGTTTAGGGTATTCGGCGTCATCGGATAGAACGTTTTCAAATATGTATTATAAAACGTGCAAGTGCATTGAAGATAGAGATGTTTATTCTATATAACACGAAGAATGTTCTTGTCACGTGAACAACATACAAGCCTGCTGGAGTAGCACCCCTCTTAGCGCGGCACCTTCTTTAACCTGGAGATAGCCGTCCTTCTCACAGGGGAAATTGGAAACTCAGACCCTTCAGATAGAATCCTAGACATGCTTGTCAGGCTATGAGTTATCTTTCGGGTGAATTCACCGAAGGAGAGCTCGTATGCTTAAAGGTCTTCACACCCGCGAAGCTGCCCAATACCTGGGCCTTTCACCCGGCACCCTCGAAGTCTGGCGCTGCAAGGGGCGTGGCCCCCGCTATTCCAAGCTCGGCAAGCGGGTCGTTTACGACCCCGCCGACCTGGACGCCTATCTCGCCGAGCACAAAGTCTTCACCATTGATTCCATGCCGTCCTCGGCAAGGCGATAGCGAGGTGCCGCATGAGTAGCAATGCAGTCTCCGCATTCCGTGGAGAGCTTAAGAGCGGTGGCTTGGTCCCGGATGAGATTATCGCCGATGGAAAGCTGCACCGTTGCGGTACGGTGGGCAAGGAACGCGGCAAGGACGGGGCTTATGTGCTCCATGCCGATCCCCCCGTGTCCGGGTGGTGGCAAAACTACCGTACTGGCGAATCCGGAAAATGGGCTGAACGCCATTCTCGCCCCATGTCCTTTGCCGAAAAGGATCGGCTCCAGGCCTCGTTCGCCGCCGCCCAAAAAGCCCGGCTGGACGAATCCTCGCGTCGTCACGCCAAAGCCAGGGAAACCGCATCCCGTATTTGGGAGAAGGCTGATCCCGCCCCTCTCAATCATCCCTATCTTGTCCGCAAGGGCGTCAAGCCGCTTGGCGATATCCGCGTGGCCCCTGACGGACGTCTCATCGTCCCGCTTCTGGACGATGCCAGCGCGATCATGTCTCTGCAATTTGTTGCGGCAGACGGAGAAAAACGCTTTCTCGCTGGTGGCGCAATAAGCGGCGGCCGCTTCACGATCCCAGGGGATGACGGCCCCCTGTGCATCGCGGAAGGATATGCCACGGGGGCGAGCATCCACGAGACCACGAAACACACGGTCCTTATCGCGTTTCATTGCGGCAACCTCATGTCCGTGGCCACCATGGCCCGTCAGAAGTATCCGGACAGACAGATCATCCTGTGCGCCGACAACGATCACGAGACAGAAAGCGCCCGTGGTCAAAATCCCGGGGTTACGCATGCGACCGAATCGGCCCGCGCTGTATCCGGGCTGTTGGCAATTCCAAGATTCAAAGTGCCGGGCGGTGCGACTGACTTTAATGACCTGGCCCGAATCGAGGGGCTTGGTGCCGTTCGGGACAGCATTTTGGCTGCGATCCCGGTTCTGCCCGCTGTTGCCGGGAATGATGCCTGGCCTTCGCCGGTACGGTTTGAAACCGAACACTCGCCGGATATCCCGGCCCGGCTGTTTCCTGGTATCTTGGGAGAGTTTTGCTCGGCGCTTGCCGAGGAACTGCAAGTTCCTTTCAAACTGCCGTTGTGCAGCGCTCTTGGAACGATTGCCGTCGCTGTCCAGCGAAAGTGCCGGGTTCAGGTCAAGGTCGGATATGACGAGCCACTGAACATATTCGCCCTGTGCCCATTGCCCCCGGGCGAGAGGAAAAGCGCCACGGTAGAGGCCTGCAAAAAACCGCTGGTGGAATGGCAGACTGATAGAAGCCGTGAGATGCAAGACGGTATTCACGAGGCGGCAAGCGAACGCCGTACCCTGGAAAAGGCCATCGACATGAAGCGGGGCGGCATCGGGAAGGCGAAGACCGCCCAGCAGCGCAAGGATCTTATCCAGGAAATAAAGGCGATGGAGAAGGAGCTTCCGGATGTCCCCAGGGCTCCCCGCCTTCTGGCCGATGATTTCACCCCCGAGGCCTTGGCGCTGCTCATGGAAAGGCACGAGCAACGCATCGGGCTTCTTGAGGCGGAGGGCGGCCTGTTCGACACCCTCGCCGGGAGATATTCCAATGGCGTGCCCAATCTCGACGCCGTGCTCAAATCCTGGTCCGGCGAAACCTGCCAGATCGACCGCCGAGGTGCGGAGACCATCATCCTGAATGATCCGCACCTGACCCTGGTTATTTCTCCGCAGCCGGAAGTCGTCCAGGCGCTCGCGGGGCAGCCGGGTTTTCGCGGCAGGGGGCTTGTCGGACGCTTCCTGTATTTCATGCCGCGAAGCCGCCTGGGAACTCGGTCCCTCGATTCCTCCCCCATGCCGGAGCCCGTCGCGCGAAAATGGCGGCAGACGATTCAAGGGCTCCTGTCGATTCCCTGGAAGAGAGATGCGCATGGAAATGCGGTCGCATATGATGTGCCCCTCTCCCTGGAGGCGTTGAACCTGTGGCTGAAGTTCGCGCAGGATGTGGAATCCGCTCTCCTTCCTGGCGGGAGGCTGGAGCATATGACGGATTGGGGTGGAAAATACCCGGGACAGGCCATTCGCCTTGCCGGGCTCATGCATATGGTCACGGCTCCCGAGCCCTTGAACGAAGCACTCTCACCGCAGACCATGGAGAACGCGCTGGCAGCGGCCACGATCCTCGCGGAGCACGCCACGGCCGCCTATGGACTTATGGGCAGCGACCCGCAGTTGGAATGCGCCCAGGCCATCTTGAAATGGATCGAGCGCGACCGCGTGTCGTCGTTTACCGCCCGAGACGCCATGGAAAAGGTCAAGGGCCGCTACCCGACCATGGACAAGGTGAATGCCGGATTGGCCATTCTGGAAGAACGGGCATTCATCTTTCCTGTCAGTCAGGACTCGCGCAAAGGTCCGGGCCGCAGGCCGAGCGCCGTCTATACGGTCAACCCCAACACATGGGCATGAATGGAGAAAACCATATCATGCAAGCCTGTCAGATCTTAGGCGCACAATTCGCAGATTCGCAGAATGAAACCTCGCCCTCGGGTCGGGCAAGGCATCGCATCAGGTGTAGTATTGAAGGGATTCCCCATGTGTGCCAGACGCTCATCTTTTGTTGCAACAATCTGAGATAGTGGTGCAAACTTGCGTTCGGTTTGCATGATTGCCAACAACAGAGTGGTGTTAGGGAGCTCCCTCTCGATATATTGAGCTATGGTGTCTGACCCACAACCTGCTCAAGCTCTACAGGCGCGGACTCGCTGGCGGGTAGGATACGGAAAGTGGGTAGATCGCCCCGGCGGGCTGCCCGGCGAAATACGATCAAGGAACAATGAAGGCCGGTCGGGTCACCTGGGAGGCGCTCGCAGGCTCGGTGAGATAATCGGTTTCGGAACTGTTGATCAAAAGGCGAGAAAACTTTGTGGGATAGGCTCTAAACGGGCACAACCCCCTGAGCATCAGAGGATTGCCCTGGCCATATCCTGCCAGTTGTCACATTTGACCACATACGGCCCTCCCGCCTGCGACGCCTAGCCCTGAGTTATACATAATATCTCTTTTTACAGCAGATAGTTAAAGGCTCCTGGGTTATGCTTGGCCAATGGCCTACTTCTTGTAGCTTCGCAATGCCATCAGGCCACCACCCCGAAGATATCCTGTCCGACAGGATACTCCGTGAAATATAGCCGTGAGCCATGATGATTATGTCGACATGCGACAGACGGAGAAGGCGGAACGAATCAACCCCGTAATAAACGAGAATATGCAATGTCAAAGATGACACTCTTTATCGCTGGCCTTGTCCTGGTATTTGTCGGAATAATCCCGATATGGCCATACCGAAAATCCATGGGCTATGCCATGAGCACAAGTATTAGTGTAATAATAATGATATTAATTGTGTTGCTACTGATAGGAAATGATATGTTGACGTTATCAATATGAACGCTATCGTGACGGTGTGGAGTGTTATGAAACAATTACTGCAACCATTGCTTTTCGGGGGCAGCCTTTTGGTGTCCCTGATTTTCGCGAATTCGGCAAAAAATGAATTCTCTCAGGCCGTGCCGAAACCACCCTGCATCAAGATCGTGCCCGAAGCCATTTACTATGCGGAGCCGATGCCGAACAAACTTTTCACAAACAACGGTGGCATGGTATCCGTGTCAAGAGCTGATGCCCCCGGGGAAATTGAAACACCCTCGCCACCCCCCACAGAGAAATCCCGCCAGGAGAGATGGCAGCCAACCTGGCCCTGACAAGGACCCAGGCCGACACGCCCCTCTCGCGCCGCAGGTCTGCGGAACCTGCGTCTGGCAGTCAGACAGGAGAAGGGTGGGCGTGGCGCTTCGTCCACGCGGCAAGAAAGCGTAAACCAGGGGCGTTCGCCCATGATCGCCAGTCGCAGTTCCAAAGACCGCGCCTGCGCCAGGAAGTCCTGCCACCGCCACAGGCCGCCTCACGTTGTCGCCAAACAACGCGCCATCTGGCCAGATATGACCAGGCGGTCATATCTGACCATATTGGCGGTCGTTGCCTGCCGAGTCCCTCCATTTATGGACGCATTTTCCGTGAGAAACCATGCTGTTATCTCCAGCACGCCGAGCATGACGTGGCTGGCTCGAATATTGTAAATACATATATCGTGAACATGCGACCTTGCCCATGCTTGGCATCATATCAAGCATGCAGCGCAGAAACAGAAGAAGAAATCCGTTGGTGGAGCAGAAACAGCAGCAAGTTGATTTTATGTCAAGTACAAAGGCAGGCAATAGAATACTTCTGAAGTTTATATGTCAACGTCTACAATAGGAAACAGAGCTCGATATTGATGATGCAATTGATGCAACACCGCAATTAGTAAACGCTCAGCAGTATAATTTTTTCGTAAGACATTTGAAAAGGAGAGTATCTCGTGTCCATCACAACAATCCTCCTGATCGTCCTTGTGCTCATGTTGGTGGGCATCATCCCGATCTGGCCTCACAGCAGGTCCTGGGGATACAGACCGAGCGGCGTCATCGGCCTCATTGTGGCCATACTTGTCATCCTGTTCCTGCTCGGGAAAATCTAAACGGACGCAATCCGATGCGCATCTCTTCAGTACGCAAAGTCCGATATGGGATCCATGCCCAAAGAAATAGAAAAGAACTTGTGACTCTCCATGGAGGACTCTTATGCAACGCAAACGTGGATTATCTTGTTTGATACTCGGCATGGCTGCGCTCCTTGTTGTGGCGGTGACGACTGGATGCGTCAGAAATAGAAGGCCTCCGCCGCCTGATGTGGTCACAACATCAAACAATTCTGATGACAGAGCTGTCATCGTGCACAGAAACGATGAAGGGCCACGGCGGTACTATCGAGACAACAACGGCAAGTTGTATTATGTGGACGAGGCCGGATCTGTCCACTCCATTGATCGGAACGTACGCGTTGAACGAGGCACTGCCGGGTTATACTATATCGTTGATGATGACAATGACCGGTACTACACAAACACGGAAGGGAGACTGTATTACAGAGATTCATCTGGCGGCGCCATCCATATCGAAGAAAGTGGAGCCGGTCGGGTTATCGACCCCCTTCCCATCCTGCGCGGCGAGTCCTATCCGAGGATAGAGCATGTGCGGAGCCTCGATTACTGCAACGACACCTGGAGAAAGTGCAACACATCGTGCGACAGGTCTTCCGGCTTGAGCAGCAAGCGAACCTGCTTTGGCGATTGCGACTATCAACGTGAGCAATGCCTTCAGCCATATTAGAGGTGTTGCCCGTGGAGAAATCCATCCGCAATGGGGCTGTTCACATAAACAAAGTCGTCATGACATGGAGCGCTTGATGTGTATGATGTCACCTGTATCATCTAGCGAAATTCAGAACGTGCTGGATTGTATCTGCGAACAGAATATGGAAAATCCATGTCATAAAAAATAACGTAAAAGCAATTTTAAGAGGAGTGTGTCGTCTCACTACCATTTCCAAAAAACAAATTACGCGAGGAGTGTTCCATGAAGAGTTTGACAAAAATTGCCTGCGTCCTGTCCCTTGCCGCCATCCTCGGGCTTCCCGCCGTCACGGCAACCGCAAGGCCGCTTGGCAGCACCGCCTATTCCGGCATGTCCAATCTCCCGCTCCGCAATTGCGAAGGCTTTTGGTGCGGCCAGCTCAACAGGATCGCCATGGATGAACAGCTCAAGGTCTTGATCTATGGCTCCGGGGGCGGCTGGTCATACGTTGAAGTCGTGTCTACCGGACAGCGCGGCTGGGTCTGCAACGAAAACGTCTATTAGCCAGGACATGCGGGCATTCCCGTAAGGAGCCCCGGCAGTGAAAACGGCCTTGGAGGGGGGGGCGGCGGCCAGGACTGACCGCAGGGTCCGAACCAAGACCGGAACAGCCGAGGCGACGCCCGCCTCATGACGTCATACGCACCGGCCGACCAGGCGGGGTCCAGCAAGACCCCGCTTGGTATTTTCACAACGCGAGACGTCACAGACGCACCGTCCTCAGAAGGAGAGTCGTATCGCCATCAAACGAGACGTGGGACTGACTGCACACACACGGAATGCGCCGGAGCAAGGCTGGGATTCCGAGTTGTTGCGCTCGGAGCTTTTCAGCATCAAGCAGCTGACGCTGCACGCCGCCGATCTGGCCAGGCGGCATGCCATCGAGCCGCATCCGGGAGCGGACAGGTTGTTGCCCCGGCTGGCGGACAATGAGCGCGTCCTTTTGGCGGCGTATGACGTGGTCACGGCCGCCGCCAGGCCAGGACAGCGGATCGTTCCGGCGGAGTCCTGGCTGCTCGACAACTTCTATCTCATCGAGCAGCAGATCGTGCTGGCCCGGCGGCACCTGCCGCGCGGCTACAGCCGCCAGTTGCCGCGTTTGGCCGACGGCCCGTCGGCCGGGTTCCCTCGCATCTACGACCTGGCCTTGGAGCTCATCTCCCACATGGACGGGCGTGTCGACAGCGACAACACCACCCAGTTCGTCGCCGCCTACCAGACCGTTTTGCCGCTACGGCTGGGGGAGTTGTGGGCCTTCCCGATCATGCTGCAACTGGCCCTGCTGGAAAACCTTCGCCGTGTGGCCCTGCGCATCGCGCATCGCCGTGAGGAACTCGACTCGGCCATCGTCTGGGCGCAGCGTATGCTCGCCACGGCCGAGAAGGAACCGAAACAACTCATCCAGGTGCTTGTCGAGTTCGCCGACGCCGATGTTCCGCTGACGGCCTCGTTCGTGGAGGAGTTTTACGCCCGGCTCCAGGCCCAGGGGGCCGTCATGGCCTTCATCCAGACCTGGGTCGAGCAGAAACTCCTTGAGCAGGGGGTGACCGCGACCCAATTGTCCGAGGCGGCCAGCCGCACCGCTGCGGCCAACCAGATCTCCATCGCCAACAGCATCGGGAGCCTGCGGTTCATCGGCTCGACGGACTGGAAGGTGTTCGTCGAATCCCTAAGCGTCGTCGAGCAGACCTTGCGCGAAGACCCCGTCGGGCTGCACGCCGACCAGGATTTCGCCACCCGCGACCGGTATCGGCATGTCATTGAGGACGTGGCCCGGGACAGTCCCCAAAGTGAACCGGACGTGGCCCGCCAGGCCGTCGCCCTGGCCCAGGCAGCGGCGAAGCGGCACGGCCTCGGGCATCGCGCCGCGCATGTCGGATACTATCTGGTCGACAATGGACGCCCCCTGCTGGAGCGTGCGGCGGACAGCCGGGCGACCTGGAAGACACGCCTTGGCCGGATAAGCCAGCCTCTCCGTCTGGGACTCTACCTCGGCCTCATCTTGAGCTTCACGGCGCTGGCGACCTGGGCGGCGGTCTTCTCCCTCAACGATGCCGCAGCGGCGGACTGGCGGTCCTGGCTCCTGGCCGTCCTGGCCGGTGTCGGCGTCTCGGCCCTGGCCGTGTCGCTAACGAACCTCGCGGCCACCATGGCCTTGCCGCCGCGCGCCTTGCCCCGGCTGGATTATTCGCAGGGCATCCCCCCCGGCCAGGCCACCATGGTGATCGTCCCCACCCTGCTTGGCGCGCCGCATGAGATCGACGCCCTCCTGGAGGCCCTGGAAATCCGCTATCTGGGCAACCGCGACCCGCACCTGTATTTCGCCCTGCTCACGGATTTTTCCGATGCCTCCGAGGCCGTCATGCCAGGCGACGAGGCGCTCGTAGCCCGGGTCCGGGCCGGGATCGAGGCCCTCAACGAGACCTATCGCGAGGATCGCCCGAACGTCTTTTTCCTGTTCCACCGACCCCGGACATGGAATCCCCACGAACGGACCTGGATGGGATATGAGCGCAAGCGGGGCAAGCTGGAGCAGTTCAACGCCGTACTGCGCGGCGGGTCCAAATCCGCCTTTTCCCAGATCGTCGGGGATACGTCGCTGCTTGGTTCCATCCAGTACGTCATCACCCTGGACACCGACACCCAACTGCCCCGGGACACGGCCCGCAAGCTGATCGGCAACATGGCCCACCCCCTGAACCGGCCGGTCTACGACGCCGACGCAAGGCGCGTCGTCGAAGGCTACGCCATCCTGCAACCGCGGGTCTCCATCAGCCTGACCAGCGCGGGACAGTCGCGATTCACCAGACTTTTCGCCGGAGACTCGGGCATCGATCCCTACACCCGCGAGGTGTCGGACGTGTACCAGGATATGTTTGGCGAGGGCTCGTTTATCGGCAAGGGCATCTACGATGTGGACGCCGTCCGGCAGGCCCTCAGCGGGCGTTTTCCGGAAAACCTGGTCCTGAGCCACGACCTGCTGGAAAGCGGGTATGCCCGCTCGGCCCTGGTGACCGATGTGGACCTCATTGAGGAGCATCCGGCCAGTTACGCCATGGAGGCCAGCCGCCGCCACCGCTGGGTGCGCGGCGATTGGCAGCTTGCGGGCTGGCTGTTTCCCCGCGTGCCCGGCCCTCCCGGGGAGGACGGGGCCAAACCGGCCGGGCGGCCGAACGCGCTCACGGCGTTGTCGGTGTGGAAACTCATCGACAACCTGCGGCGCAGCCTCGTGCCGCCGTCGCTTCTGGCCCTGCTGGCCGTGGGATGGACCCTCGGCCCGGGTCCGGTCTGGTTCTGGACGCTGGTGGTGGCGGCCGTGCTCTTTCTGCCCGCTGGGCTGGAGGCCGCCATAGCCTTGATCCGGAAGCCAAAGGACCGTTCCTGGCCGTTGCAGGTGCTCCTGACGAGCCGGGCCGCCGGACGTCCCATGGCCCTTTCCGGGCTGGAACTGGCCGCCTTGCCCTACGCCGCGATCATGAACCTGGATGCGATCATGCGTTCCGCCGGGCGCATGCTCTTTACCCGGAAGGGACTTCTTACGTGGCACACGAAGTCCTATGCACGCCGGAACGCCTGTCGCACCCTGGCCGGGTTTTGCCTGGAGATGTGGTTCGCGCCCGCCCTGGCCACGGCCCTGGCCCTGACCCTTTCGGCCGACAAGCCGCACGGTCTGGTGTTTGCCGCGCCTGTCCTTTTGCTGTGGTTCGCGTCGCCGCTTCTGTGCTGGTGGATCAGTCTGCCGCTTCTGCTCCCGACCCAGGAACTGACACTGGCCCAGCATGCGTTTTTGCGCGGGGCGGCCAGGAAGACCTGGCGGTATTTCGAGGACTTCGTCGGCCCGAAGGATAACTGGTTGCCGCCGGACAACTATCAGGAATATCCTGCGGAAGTTCTGGCCTCGCGGACCTCGCCCACGAATATGGGCATGGCCCTTTTGGCGAACCTGGCCGCGTACGATTTCGGATACCTTGGGGCCGGGGAATTTTTGCAGCGAACCGGGAAGACCCTGGCCGCCATGGATCGCCTGGAACGGTACCGGGGCCATTTCTACAACTGGTACGACACGCGCACGGGGCAACCCCTTCGCCCGCAATACGTCTCCACGGTCGACAGCGGCAATCTCGTGGGCTGCCTGCTGACCTTGCAGGCCGGACTGGCCGAGTTGAAAGCACAGCCGGTGTTGTCCTCCAGCGCCTTTCTGGGGCTTATGGACACCCTGCAGATGCTTGTCGAACAGGCGATTCCGGCCCGGACACCGGCACTCGCAAGCAAAATCGCGCTTCTGCGGGACGCCCTGCGCCCACTGGCCCTGGCCGGACAGCTGCTGACCCTGGCGGCCGCCCACCGCGTGCTGGAGGAGATGTGCGGCGTGGGCGACGGCGTGGCGGCCCTGCTGCCCGGGGATGCCGCCAGCGACAGCCCTCTGTTTTACTGGGCCCATGCCTTCGACCGGCAAGCCCAGGCCCTGCACGACGAGTTGCGTCTGCTTTCGCCCGGGTCGGGGCTTTTTGCCGACATTCCCACCCTGGCGGAACTGGCCGGGGCGAACGGCCGTGACGGCCAGCCCCCGGAAACCGGCGACAGCCCCATGCACGCCGCGTCTCCAGGCCATGCTGCGGCGCGTCGCCTGGCCATGATCGACGCCCTGGCGGACCGCTGCCGCAGCCTGGCGATGATGGATTTCGAGTTTCTGTACGACACGTCCCGCAGCCTGCTGGCCATCGGCTATGACGTGGGCGAACGGCGTCGCGACCCGTCCTGCTATGACCTGTTGGCCTCGGAGGCCCGCCTGACCAGCTTTGTGCTCATCGCCCAGGGCCAGATACCCCAGAAACATTGGTTTTCCCTGGGCCGCCTGCTGACAAGCCATGGCGGCGACGTGAGCCTCATTTCCTGGAGCGGCTCCATGTTCGAATACCTCATGCCGCAACTGGTCATGCCCAGCTTCCCGAACACCCTGCTGGACCAGACCTGCAAGGCCGCCGTGTCGCGCCAGATCGAGTACGGTCGGCAACGCGCCGTGCCCTGGGGCATCTCCGAGTCCTGCTACAACGCCACCGACGTGCAGCACGTCTACCAGTACCGGGCCTTCGGCGTACCCGGCCTGGGATTCAAGCGCGGCCTGGGCGACGATCTGGTCATCGCTCCCTACGCCAGCGCCCTGGCCCTGATGGTCGCGCCCCGGGATGCCTGCCGCAATCTGCAACGGCTTTTCGCCAGCGGGTTCCTCGGCACCTACGGCTTTTACGAGGCCATCGACTACACGCCCTCGCGCGCCCCCCGGGACACGCATAGCGCCATCGTGCGGACGTTCATGGCCCACCACCAGGGGATGAGCCTTTTGGCCTTCACCCATGTCCTGCTTGGCCAGCCCATGCAGAGGCGGTTCATGTCCGCCCCCTCCCTGCGGGCCACGGAGCTGCTTTTGCAGGAACGCCTGCCCAAAACCGGCGAGATGCTGCACCCCCATGCCGCCGAGGTGAGCGCCGCAGCGCATCCGCCCGCCGTGGACACGGGGTCGATCATGCGCGTTTTCACCGACCCGGACGCCCGCCTGCCCGAGGTGCATCTGTTGTCCAACGGCAGGTACCACGTCATGACCACCAACGCCGGGGGCGGCTACAGCCGGTGGGGGGATCTGGCCGTGACCCGCTGGCGCGAGGACGTCACCTGCGACTGCTGGGGAACGTTTATCTATCTGCGCGACCGGGACACGGGGCGGTATTGGTCCACCGGATATCAACCCACGCTGTGCCAGGCCGATCACTACGAGGCGGCCTTCGTGCAGGGCCGCGCGGAATACCAGCGGCGCGACGCCTCCATCGAAACGCATACGGAGATGAGCGTCTCGCCGGAGGACGACGCCGAGATCCGCCGGGTCACGCTTACCAACCTGTCGTCGCGCACAAGGCGCGTGGAGGTGACCAGCTACGCCGAGGTGGTGCTGGCCCCGCTCAACGCCGACCTGGCCCATCGCGCCTTCAGCAACCTCTTTGTGCAGACCGAGATCCTGCCCGAGCGGCAGGCGATCCTGTGCACCCGCCGCCGCCGCACGCCGGACGAACCCACGCCGTGGATGTTTCATGTGCTGGCGGCCCCGGGCGTGACCGCCGACGAGGCGTCCTACGAGACGGATCGGGCCGCGTTCATCGGACGGGGGCGCACGGCGGCCAACCCCGTGGCCCTGTCCGTCGTCGGGCAGACGGCGCTTTCAAATACCCAGGGGTCGGTGCTCGACCCCATCGTGTCCATCCGCCGCACCATCACCCTGGCGCCCGACGAATCGGCCACGGTGCAGATCATCACCGGCGTGGCCGACACCCGCCAGGCCGCCCTGGCCTTGATCGAAAAGTATTGCGACCGGCATTTCGTGGCCCGGGCCTTTGAAATGGCCTGGTTCCACAGCCAGGAGGTGCTGCGCAACCTGGGGGCGACCGAGGCCGACGCCCAGGTCTACGGCCGCCTGGCCAATTCCGTGGTGTACGGCAACGCCTTGCGCCGTGTCGCCCCTGGGATCATCGCCCGCAACCAGCGCGGCCAGTCCGGCCTGTGGCATTTTGCCGTTTCAGGGGATCTGCCGATCATCCTGGTGCGCATCGGCGACATTGAGCGCATCGACATGGTGCGGCAGGCCCTGCAGGCCCATGCCTATTGGCGGATAAAGGGCCTGGCCAGCGACCTGGTGATCTTAAACGAGGATTTTTCCGGCTACCGGGCGGTGTTGCAGGACCAGATCGTGGGGCTGATCAACACGGGCCCCGAGGCCCAGCTTCTCGACAAGCCGGGTGGCGTTTTCGTGCGCCGGGCCGAGGAACTCTCCGAGGAGGACCGGGTATTGTTCCAGACGGTGGCCAGGGTCGTGCTCACCGATGGTCCGGAGACGCTGGTCGAGCAGGTGGAACGCCGCACCACGGGACCACGCACCTCGGACCGCCTGAAGCCGGAGCTGCCGCCGTCGCCCGAACCGGCCCGGGAGCTCGCCCGGCGCGAGCGCATTTTCTGCAACGGCCTGGGAGGGTTCACGCCCGACGGCCACGAATACGTGATCACCCTGGAGCCCGGTCAAAACACCCCCGCCCCGTGGTCCAACGTCATCGCCAGCGCGCATATCGGCACGGTGGTCAGCGAAGGCGGGAGTGCCTGCACCTGGGTGGAGAATGCTCACGAATTCCGGCTGACCACCTGGCACAACGACCCCGTAAGCGACGTCAGCGGCGAGGCCTTCTACATCCGCGACGAGGAGACCGGGGCGTTTTGGTCGCCCACGCCGCTGCCCGCCCGGGGCCGGACCGGATACGTGTGCCGACATGGGTTCGGCTACAGCGTGTTCGAGCATCGCGAGGCCGACATCTCTTCGGAACTGCATACCTATGTGGCCATGGACGCGCCGGTGAAATTCGTGGCGGTCAAGCTGCGCAACCACTCGAAACGCCATCGTCGGCTGTCCCTGACCGGCTATTGGGAACTGGTGCTCGGCGAGTGGCGGCACGCCAACCTCATGCACATCGTCACCGAAACGGACCCGGAGTGCGGGGCGCTGTATGCCCGCAACGCCTACGGCCGCGAATGCGCCGGGCGGGTGGTCTTCGTGCAGGTCAGCCAGCGGGAGCGTGTGGTCAGCGGCAACCGCACCGCGTTTATCGGCCGCAACGGCTCCCTGGCCAGTCCGGAGGCCATGCGCCGCAAGCGTCTTTCGGGATCGACCGGCCCCGGCCTTGATCCCTGCGCCGCGATGCAGACCTGGATCGATCTGGCCGAGGGACAGGAACGCGAGATCGTGTTCATCATCGGCGCGGCCCGCAACACCGACGAGGCCCGGTATTTCATCCAGAGCTACGGAGGCGTGGGCGGCGCACGGCAGGCCCTGGAGGGGGTGTGGGAATTCTGGAACCGGACCCTGGGGGCCATCCATGTGGAGACCCCGGACCCCTGCCTCGACGTGCTGGCCAACGGCTGGCTGGTCTACCAGATCCTGTCGTGCAGGCTGTGGGGCCGTAGCGGCCCCTATCAGTCCGGCGGGGCCTACGGCTTCCGGGATCAGTTGCAGGACGTCCTGGCCCTGCTGCATGCGACGCCGTGGCTGGCCCGCGAGCACCTGGTGCGCTGCGCCGGGCGGCAATACCGCCAGGGCGACGTGCAGCACTGGTGGCATCCGCCCAACGGGCAGGGCGTGCGCACGCATTTTTCCGACGACTATCTGTGGCTCCCCTATGCCGTCTGCCGGTATGTGGCGACCACGGGGGATACGGGGGTGCTCGACGAGATGGCCCCATTCCTTGAGGGCCGCGAGCTTAATGCGCAGGAGGAGGCCTCCTTCGACCAGCCCCAATCTTCAAGCGAGGTAGCCACGCTCTATGAGCATTGCGTGCGGGCCATCTCCCACGGCCTGCGCTTCGGCGAACACCACCTGCCGCTTATGGGCTGCGGCGACTGGAATGACGGCATGAATCTCGTCGGTTGCGAGGGCCGGGGCGAGAGCGTCTGGCTGGGCTGGTTCCTGTACGAAAACCTCCAGTCGTTCGCGGGGCTTTCCCGCACCCGGGGCGATATGGAGTTCGCCGCCGCCTGCGACGCCCAGGCCGCGACGCTTCGCGCCAATATGGAGGCCAACGCCTGGGACGGCGGCTGGTACCGGCGGGCCTATTTCGATGACGGCACACCCTTGGGCTCATCCAGCAACGCCGAATGCCGGATCGATTCCATCAGCCAGAGCTGGGCGGTCATTTCCGGCGGCGGCGATCAAACGCGGGCCCGGCTGGCCATGGCCGCCGTGGACGAGCATCTGGTGCACCGCCGGGAGGGGATCATCGCCCTCTTGGCCCCGCCTTTCGACACCTCAAACCTGGAGCCCGGCTACATCAAGGGATATGTGCCCGGGGTACGTGAAAACGGCGGCCACTACACCCACGCCGCGATATGGACCACCATGGCCTTCGCCATGTTGGGAGAACGGGAACGGGCCTGGGAGCTCTTCGCCATGCTCTGCCCCGTGCGGCACGCAAGCCGTCCGGAACAGAGCGAACGCTACAAGGTCGAGCCCTACGTCATGAGCGCGGACATCTACGCCGCGCCGCCGCACACCGGACGGGGAGGCTGGACCTGGTACACCGGGGCGGCGGGGTGGATGTACCGGCTGACCGTGGAGACGCTTTTGGGGCTTCGCCTGGAGGTGGACCGCCTGCATATCGCCCCGTGCATCCCCGCCC
Organism: Desulfolutivibrio sp.; assembly: GCF_036584575.1. Lineage (NCBI taxonomy): Bacteria > Pseudomonadati > Thermodesulfobacteriota > Desulfovibrionia > Desulfovibrionales > Desulfovibrionaceae > Desulfolutivibrio > Desulfolutivibrio sp. The sequence goes on along the minus strand of NZ_JAZHDB010000080.1, from coordinate 46,567 downwards.
ACTGGGACTCGTATAAGATCCATTACCGTTTTCGCGAGACGTTTTACCACATCACCCTGACCCGGGTTGGCGAGATTCCGCAGCGGGTCATCCGGGTGAGCGTGGACGGGACGGCGTCGCCCCAGGCCGTTATGGACGGCGCGGGACGGATATCGCTTGTGGACGACCGCCGGGATCACCACGTCCAGGTGGACCTGGGCTGATGGTCCGGGGCCTGGCCGAAGCGCCTTGTCAGGGAGGCGAAAGTCGGCATATCCTTTGCTCAACCCCTGGCCCACACCATTACCTGCGTGAGGTCCGCCAACCATGAACGCCCTTCTGGTCTATCCCGCCTATCCGGACACGTTTTGGAGTTTCAAGCATGTCCTGCCGTTTATCGCCAAGAAAGCGGCCTTTCCTCCCCTGGGCCTGCTCACGGTGGCCGCCATGCTTCCGAAGTCCTGGGGAAAACGGCTCGTGGACGTCAACGTCGCTCCCCTTTCCCAGGCCGATCTGGCCTGGGCCGACGTGGTCCTGGTCAGCGCCATGCTCGTCCAGGCCCCCAGCGCCCGGGACATCATCGCCCGGGCCAAGGCCGCGGGCAAACGGGTGATCGCGGGGGGGCCGGCCTTCTCCACCCAGCCCGGGAATTTCCCCGGGGTGGACCATTTCATCCTGGGCGAGGCCGAGGACATCCTGCCGACGTTTTTGGAAGATTTGCAGGGCGGCCGCGCCAGGCAGGTCTACGAGGCCGCCGGGCGGCCCGATCTCGGGTCCACGCCGCTGCCCTTGTGGGAACTGGTGAACTTCAAGGATTATGTGTCCATGTCCGTGCAGTATTCGCGCGGCTGCCCCTTTGACTGCGAATTCTGCGGCATTGTGGCCATGAACGGGCGGCGGCCCCGGGTCAAAAGTCCCGACCAGATGCTTGGCGAACTGCAAAGCCTTTACGACGCGGGCTGGCGGGACACGGTCTTTATCGTGGACGACAACTTCATCGGCAATCTGGTCCACGTCAAAGAGTTCCTGCCGCTCCTTTCGGCCTGGCAGAAAAAACGCGGCTATCCCTACAAGTTCATGACCGAGGCCAGCGTCAACCTGGCGCAGGACGCAACGCTCATGCGCATGATGAGCGCGGCCAATTTCCACAAGGTCTTCATCGGCATCGAGACCCCGTCCGTGGAAAGCCTCAAGGAGTGCGGGAAAAACCAGAACGTGGCCACGGATTTCGCCAGCGCCGTGCGCACCATCCATCAGCATGGCATGCAGGTCATGGGGGGATTTATCGTGGGTTTCGACCACGACACGCCGTCGATCTTCGAGCAGCAGATTCGTTTCATCCAGGATATCGGGGTGGTCACGGCCATGGTCGGCGTGCTCAACGCCCTGCCCCAGACCCGGTTGTGGCGTCGCCTTCAGGCCGAGGATCGTCTGGTCGGCGAGATGAGCGGGGAAAACACGGACGCCAGCCTGAATTTCATTCCAACCATGGGCCGCGAAACCCTGCTTGAGGGCTATAAACGGCTGCTTCACGTGATCTATTCCCCGAAAAAATACTACCAGCGCATCAACACCTTTCTGGCCGCCTATACCCCCACGGCGCGGGGAAAGATACTCTCCACCGAGGTTTGGGCCTTCGCGCGCAGCATGTGGTCCATCGGCGTGGTCTCACACGCCCGCTTTGCGTATTGGAGGCTCATGCTCAAAACGCTTACGACCAAGCGCAAGGCCTTTCCCGTGGCCGTGGAACTGGCGATTCTCGGCCTGCACTTCGAGCGCGTGGCCCGCCGGGTGCTTTGCGTCGATACCGCGCCCGAGGCCTAAGCGGGGGAGGGCGCATCCCCGGATGGTTCCCAAATGGACGGCCCGGCCCGGCCCGTCCTCACGGCGTCAGGGAAACAGCCGGTGGCGCAGAGGCCTTCGCCCCGGGCGTCGACGATTTTTCCCCGATCAGCCGGTCGATGACCTCTTCGAGCGCATGAAGCGCCACGGGCTTGGCCACATAGTCGTCCATGCCCGCCGCCAGGAATTTCTCACGATCACCCGTCTGGGCATAGGCCGTCACCGCGATGACCGGGATGCCCGACACCGCCGCAAATTCCTTGTCGCTGCGGATGTGGCGCACGGCCTCGATGCCGTCCATCACCGGCATCTGGACGTCCATCAGGATGCAATCGAATTGGGATTGGCGCAGGGCGGCCAGGGCTTCCACCCCATTGCGGGCGGTGGCCACTTCATAGCCCCTGCGCCCGAGCAGCGCCTCCATGCCCTTCAGATTGACGGGTTCGTCCTCGACGACCAGCAGCTTCCGAGTTCGCCTGCGCGGTTCCGGGGACGGCATGGCCGCAGGCGTCGCGTCGTGTTCTTCCCGGGGCAGGGCGCAGGGGATGGACACGGTTATCCGGGTTCCCGCACCGACCGTGCTTTTTAAGGAGATCTCGCCGTCCATCAGGTCCACAAGTCGCTTGACGATGGCCAACCCCAGGCCGGCGCCCTGGTATTGCCGGGTGTAGGAGGCCTCGACCTGGGTGAAGCGATCGAAAATACGGTCTTGCTGTTCGGGGGGGATGCCCATGCCCGTGTCATGCACCGAGAAAAAAAGCCTGGGCCCTTCCGGGGCGTCGCCGGATTCGGCCCAGGCCATGATCCGGACCTCTCCCCGGGTCGTGAACTTGACGGCGTTGCCGACCAGATTGAAGAGAATCTGCCGTATCCTGGCCTCGTCGCCCACCAGCCGGAGGGGAACGCGCGGGTCGATATGCCAGAAGGTGGCCAGGCCTTTTTTCCCGGCGACCACGTCGAGGATGTCCGACACAGATCGAAAAATGTCACCCAGGGCGAAGGGCTTCATGGTCAGGTTCAGCCTGCCGGCCTCCATCCTGGAAAAATCCAGGATGTCGTCCAGGAGGGCCAAAAGTCGCCAACTGGCTGAGGTCGCATGGGCCACGCAGTCTTTCTGCTCGTCGGCCAGGGCGGTCAACTTCAGATACTGGAGCATGCCGAGTACGCCGTTTAACGGGGTACGGATCTCATGGCTCATGTTGGACAAAAATTCGCTCTTGGCCCGGTTGGCGGATTCGGCCTGCTCCTTGGCCGCGATGAGATCCCCCTCGGCCTGTCGGCGCTCCAGTTCCCCGGCGGCCCGGACGCTCACGATGCGCAACAGGGTCTCCGCCAGCCGGGCGTTGCAAAGGGGGGTGCGGCCGATGAGGGCGATCAATCCTATCGGCCGTCCCTGGGAGCCCCACAGGGTCGTCCCGATGTAGCTCTCGGCGTCCATGGCCGCCAGCGCCTCGTCTTTTGGGAACAGCCGCCGGACATGTTCCGGATGGCAGCAGATCATCTTGCCGACCACGTCGCCGCAAGGGGTGTCCTTGAGGGCATAGGACATGTTGTCCTCGAAATGCCCGTCGGAGTAGACGGCCACGGTCCGGGCGGTCAGTCCGTCTCCCTCCAGCAGATCGATGCAGACAAACCCCATCTCCAGTTTTTCGGCCAGATAGCGGGCCAGGGATTGGAAAAAATCCTCACCTGATCGTGTAAAGCCTCTGGATGAAAGAAAATTCTGGACATCCCCGATCTCCGTGCGCTCGGTGATGTCCGTCATGGCCATCCGGCATTCCGGACGGCCCTTGGGGACGACGGCCTCAAGTCGCACACATTTCGCGTGCCCTTTTCCCGTGACCAGGGGCGTTTCGAAGATGGCCTGCCCCGTGCCCTGAAAGGCCTCGCCAAGGAAGCTGTTGAAGGCGGTATAGGCATGGTCGGGGAGAAGGAAGTGGAAACGCCGGTTGATCAGGTTGGCCCGCTCCACCTCCACCACGTTGGTTCCGGCGAGATTGGCCTGGAGAATCGTTCCGTCGCCATCGAGGGTGAAGTATCCGACCGGGGCGAAGTCATAGAGGTCGGCGTAGCGGGCCAGCCCCGCCTCTACCTCGTCCCGGGAGCGGCGCAGCTCTTCGTTTTGCAGCTCAAGCTCAATCTGGTGGACCTGGAGCTCGTGGACGAGCCGCTTCAAATCCCCCGAAGATTCGGCGACGGTCGGGCCGGTTTGTGTGCGACGCAACATTTCCTCGGCCTGCTGGCGCAGGGCGGCTGGTTTCGGTGATGCTGCCCCTTCGCTTCTCATGGCGTGCCCTCCCCGGATGCAGCGTGGGAGGCGTCTTTGAGACATGGCCCCTCCAGCATCCCGGGCTGAGCCTCGAGCAGGAGGCAAAAGCGGTCGGGTTTGTCGCCCGGCCGGTAGGCGGAACACCGAACGGTTTTCGCGCCATGTTCGAAAAACAGATCGAAACCGCCGCGTACGCCGTGTACGGCCGCATTCTGGCAGGCCGCCCGCCAACGCGCCTCGTTCCCGGGCCACACCTCGCGCAGGGTCCGGCCCAGCACCTCCCCGCCTGGTCCGCCCCAAAGGTCCGCGAAGGCCTCGTTGACGAACACAAACCGGCCGTCCACAAAGACGCCCGCCGTATCGAACACGGTCGTAAGGAGCGCGAACGCCTTGGGCATGTTGTCGAACACCGCCAGGGCCTCGTGCTCCTTTTCCCGCAGCCGCTCCTCCAGACGCTTGGAGGCGCTTACGTCGGACAGGGTGATCACCAATCCGTCAATCCGATTGTCCAGGGTGCGATAGGGCATGACGCGCGTCAGAAACCAGCGGCCATCCCGGGCGGGAAGGGCTTTTTCGAGAAAGACCAGGGAGCGCAGCACCTCGCGTGCGTCCGAAATCATGTCGGGATACTCCAGCACCGTGGCGATGTCCGTGATGGGCCGCCCCACATCGCTTGGAATGAGCTTGAAGATCGATGCGACCTGGGTGGTGAACCGCCGCACATTGAGGTCGTCGTCCAGAAACAGCGTGGCGATGTCGGTGCTGTTGAGCAGGTTCTTCATGTCGTTGTTGGCCCGGGACAGGTCGTCGAATTTCGCCTTCAATTCATGGTTGACGGTCTGGAGTTCCTCGTTCATGGACTGAATTTCTTCTTTTGATGTGGTCAGTTCCTCATTGGTGGATTGCAATTCCTCGTTTGCGGATTGCAATTCTTCATTGCTAAGTCTCAGCTCTTCCTGGGAAGTCTGCATCTCCAGTCGGATTGTTTTGGCCTCGCTTCTGGCCTGGAGCAGCTCCCGTCCGAGGGCCTCCAGTTGGGAAATATCCTTTATTTCTGGGTCGACGAGGGTGGGAGCCGCCGCCTCCAGGGCATCCGGAACATCCAGAAAAACGACCAGGACCATTCCTTTCAGATCAGAAGGATCATCAATAGGGTGTATCACCACGTCGACGGCATGTTTCCCGCCGTTTGTTCCCAGGTGGACGCTTTTTATTATGGCGGATTTTCTCTCCCTGACCGCCTGGAGAAAGGCAGCGTCGAGCTTGAAGTGAAGATCTCCGCGGGCCATGGCGAACAGATTCCAGTTTGCCTTTCCTGCCGCCGGTTCCAGGTACCTGCCAGTGCGTCCGCTGATATAGACGATGTCTCCCTTTTCCGTGGTCAGTACGCCAGCCGGGGCATAGTATTGCAAGAGCAATCGTTCGGTCAGAACCTGGATGTTGGGGACAGGTGCGGGCTTCCGTGCGGGATCGGCCGACGGGGACGGAGCAGCCCTGAAGGCGTCGGGAAACTCCACCGGGGCGGCATGCGTGGCCACGTCAAGGCGCCGATACAGCCGCAGCTTGCTGTCCAGGGGGGAGAACAGGTCGGTGAAGGTTCCGACTGTTTCCGCACTGCCCAAAAACAGCGTGCCGCCGGGATTGAGGCTGTAATGAAAAAGCGGCAACAGCTTTTGTTGCAGCGAGTGATCCAGGTAGATGAGCAGATTGCGGCAGATCAGGATGTCGAGTTTGGTGAAAGGCGGGTTCATGGCCACGTTGTGCGGGGCAAATATGACGGTCTCCCGTATCTCCTGGCCCACCTTGAAGCCATGCTCGACCTGATTGAAAAACCGGTGCAGGCGTTCCGGGGAGACGTCCACGGCGATATTTTCCGGATAGACGGCCGCCCGGGCCTTGTCGATGGCGTCCCGGTCCAGGTCGGTGGCGAAGATCAAAAGCGCGTGGCTGCGCGGCGGTCGGCAGGCGTCCTGGGCCTCTTTAAAAATCATGGCCAGGGAATAGGCCTCTTCCCCGGTGGAGCAGCCCGGCACCCAGGCCCGCAGGGTTCCGCCCTCCGGCTGTGCGGCCAAAAGGGCCGGGATGACCGTTGTCTTCAGATATTCCCAGGCCAGCGGATCCCGGAAAAAACTCGTCACCCCGATCAGAAGCTCCTTGAAAAGCAGCTCGATCTCCTGGCGGTTCTCCCGCAGAAACCGCACATAGTCCGGAATCTCGTCGATCTGATGCAGGCCCATGCGCCGTTCGATACGGCGATAGATGGTGCTTTTTTTGTACAGGGAAAAGTCGTGGCCGGTCTGGGAGCGCAACAGGATCAAGACTTTTTCCAGGGCGCTTTGGTCCTTGGCCTTGATGGCGATGGCCGACGGGGCGGCCGGATGGGCGTGCTTGAGGTAGGCCAGAATCCTGCCGGGCAATTCTTCCACTGGGGCCACGACGTCTGCCAGCCCGGCGTCGATGGAACTGCGCGGCATGCCGTCGAATTTGGCCGTTCCCGGCTCCTGGACGAATGTTCCCCCGCCTTTTTCCTTGATGGTCCCCAGGCCCAGCATGCCGTCTGAGCCCATGCCCGAGAGGATGACGCCGATGGCGGAGGGCCCCCGGTCGTCGGCCAGGGAGCGCAGGAAGAAATCGATGGGCAGGCGAAGGCCCCGGGCCTGGGTCGGGGGGAACAGATGCAGGGTGTCGCCCAGGATGGAGATGTCCGTGTTCGGGGCGATGACATAGATATGCTCGGGCGCGATCCGCAGTCCGTCCTCGACCTCCTGGACCGGCATATCCGTGGCCCTTTGGAGCAATTCGACCAGGGCGCCCTTCTTGGTGGGGTCCATGTGCTGGATGACGACAAAGGCCAGGCCGGAGCCCGCGGGGACGTTGCGGAGAAACAGTTCCAGGGCCTCAAGGCCCCCTGCCGAGGCCCCCAGGCCGATAACCGGAACCTGCCCGGGGGCGGCGTTCGTTGCCGCGTGTTTTGCTGTTGCCGTCGGCGTTTCGATTGGCGCTGCACGGTCGGACATATCGGCCTGTTCCAGCTTTTCATTTGTATTTGGCATCGGGTTCCAATCGTGACCACGTTTTTTGGTAAATCTACTTCCGGATCGCCATGATTTTCCGGAACCGGACATGTTGTGTGTTCATGGCTGTTCGAGGGTATGCGACACACTACGCCACTGTTACATATAAAATTCTATACAAAAAGAGTACCAGGATGGTCTTTCCGGTCAAGCCCTGGCTCACGTAAGGCCTGGAATCCATTTCATATGAAATTGCCCGTGAAATAGTTCATGCTGAATGCACTCAAAAATCATGTAAATCCGCACTGTGGGTGGCGAACACCGAAGATCCCTGCTCCAACCTGCGGACAAAAAGCCAAAGAAGAGAGATGTGCGCGACAATGGAATCGACTCCGTTCGTCCGGACGGGCTGTTCCCCTCCCGAGAAAACGAACGGCGGCCGTGCCCAGGTGGGCATCTGGTCAAATATGCTCTCGGTGGTCATATTTGGCCAGAAAAAGGGACTGCCGGGATGGGCCAGGCCGTTTTCCGATTTCGAAGGCACGGCCTAGGATTGCGTCTTGCGGATGCCGAGCTTGCGCATCCGGCCGCGCAGGGTGCTGCGTTCCAGGCCAAGGATTTCCGCCGCGCTGTTTTTCCCGCCGACTTTCCACTGGGTCTGTTCCAGGATGCGGAGAATATGGTCCCGCTCGACAGCCTCCAACGTCTTTGTGGCGGCGCGCGAATCCGCCACGGGCACGCTGCGGAGTTCATCCACCAGACGCAGCTTCGGACCTGACGAAACGATCACGGCCCGCTCAAGGACGTTTTCCAATTCTCGAACATTTCCTGGCCAGGGATACTGCTGCAAGGCCTGCATGACCGTTATCGGTATGATTTCAATAACCTTTCCCAAACGTTTTGAAATTCTGCCCACAAAGAAGTTGACCAGAAGCGGGATGTCGTCGGCACGGTCCCGTAGCGGCGGCATGAGGATTGGGAAGATGTTCAACCGGTACCACAGATCGCCGCGAAACGTCCCCTTGCGAACCTCTTCCTCCAGATCCCGGTTGGTGGCGGCGATAATCCGGACATCGACCTTGATGGTTTGCGAACTGCCTAAGCGCTCGAACTCGCCGTTTTGCAGCACCTGGAGCAGTTTTGCCTGCAACTCCAGGGGCAGTTCGCCGATCTCGTCCAAAAACAGGGTGGCGTGGTTGGCGACCTCGAATCTGCCCAGCCGCTTGGCCAGCGCTCCGGTGAACGCGCCCTTTTCATGGCCGAACAGCTCGCTTTCGATAAGATTTGCCGGCAGCGCGGCGCAATTCATCTTGACCAGGGCCCGGTCCTTGCGCTGGCTCAAGCCGTGAATGGCCCTGGCCGCCAGTTCCTTGCCCGTTCCTGTCTCCCCGAGAATCAGGACGTTGGTGTCCGTACCGGCAATCTGTTCGATCTTGTAAAAAACGGAATTTATCGCAGTGCTTTGCCCGATAATATTTTCATGGTTGTATTCAGTTTTTATCTCTTCTTTCAGATAGGATCGCTCGATCTCCAGGAGTTGCTTAAGGTGTTTGATTTCTGAAAGTGAATCCTCGGCAATCTGTTTTCTCTTGTCAGCCTCCTCCTTTGCGATGAGAAGTTCTGCGGTTCTTTCGGAAACGATATCCTCAAGATGTTTTTTATATCCCTCGCGCTCGGTTACATCATTTATAGCCAGAAAGATCAATTGCGGAACATTTATATTGTCGCAAATCAACCTGGCGTTCACATGTAATATCTTATGTCCAATGTTATTAAAATCATGTTCTATCGTAAAATCTTGGGAGATGTTGTTCTTGGGAAGGATTGCCTCAAGCAGAAGCTTTAGTCTGGGGATATTCCAGTGGCCGTTGTCAAGTTCGTATATCAAAACGCCTTCCGTTTTTTGTGGCGTGAGATGGAAGGTCTGATAAAAAGACATATTGGCTTTCACGATCCTGAGTTCGGCATCAAGCAACACCAAAGGCTCAAGAATCGACCCCAGGAAGTTGTCGAAAAAACGGACGAAGGTTTGCAGCCTTCGCCTGTCATGCGTGTGGTATGTTGGCATTCGTCTCATTTCCCGAGTCACTTGGCACGCATTGCGGCACAATCAGAAACCAGCCTCGCCCCGGCATGGACGACGCCCGTGCGGCGGGTCTGCCTCTCGCTCTGCGAACCGGCGAGAGCGGCCGCGCCTTCCGGCATCGGTCGCCCTCGGGAATCATTGGACATGCTGCATGTTCATGCCTCACATCCCCCACTCCCCCTGGCATACGCCAGACCGTCTCCCAAAATGCCGCGCTCCCGCCTGGCCTGGCCGTTTTAGCCCGAAGGCCTTCCTGCGCGAGTGCAGAGGTTCCGTTCGGAGGCTACCCCTGCCAAGTATAAAATCATTTTGCCGTTACCTGTTTTCCGGCGGGCCGTCTTCTCCATAGCATCATGCTTAAGAACATGTCTCCCCCTGGTCAAGACAATACCGTACCCAGGGGCGGCGTGGCGCGCAGGGGGAGGCGCTTCAACACACGGATCAGGGCCTGCGGCCACAACCCGAAAGGGTACTGGAACAACTCGAAGTGCACACATCGACGTCGTATTGGGTTCTGTTGCTCGGGTTATTCCGGCACGAGTCCACGCATTGCCGATATTGCTGTCGGCAGTATTGTCTCGTCTCAACGCCGTTATGCTGCGGCTGGTTTGAACGCCTGGGGGCCGAGGCGCCAGGGTTGAAGATGAGCTCATTTCCATCCCGGACGACATGCTGCCTGGCTACGCACGTCAAGTTGCATTCCTTGCAGTCGCGATTGCAAATGGTGCTTGGATCACCGGATGGCGCGTTTACCGTGCAGACAACCATGCCATCAGGCCGTATGCATTCAAATGAGTTTGGCCCGGCGGCAAACGAGAGTTGACTTATGCAGGCGCAGGCAAGCAGGATCGTTACGGTAAAAAGAATCCTTTTCATGTCTCTCTCCTTGTGACAAACATTTTTCAGGATGATAGAGTTTTGCCAATGAAGCCAAGTGACGCTTTATCACTGTCCCTTGACAAGCATGTCGTTGCGAACGTCTCTTACGCCAACGATTCTCCGAGCCACATGGACCGCAGTATTGATATCCTGCCGGGAACTGACAAATCCGCTCAACTGCACCACACCCTTGAACGTCTCGACATTGATCTCGGCGGATTGCAGTGATGGCTCCTGAAATATAGCCGTTTTCACCTTTGCCGTGATGACGCTATCGTCAATGTATTCCCCTGTGCCTTCCCGGGTGGGCGTTGAGGCACATCCGACGATGAAGGAAAGGACAACGACAATGATCAATCCGGTGACATGGTGATATCGTGACATGATCTGGCTCCTTTCTCTGTGAATGTTGCACGGTGATGTTATTTGGTGTGAACGTCGTCAGGCTCTTTCCTCTCGGTCGGCTGCCGCCCGTGTGTCGTCTCTCAATATTACGTCTGTATTGTTTAATAAATTGCAGCATGTTACAGTGCTCTTTTCACAACTTAGGCGCGCCAATTGTCCAGGACACGACGCTAGGTGAGTCGTCGGACCACGCGCAAGCAGACAAGCAGGATCACCGCTCCAAGCGTGGCCACCAGTATCGACCCCAAGAGCCCATGTACGCCAATGATGGCGGAGCCGAAGAGGTGCCCACCGAGAACCGCGCCCAGGACGCCCACAAGAAGATCGCCCACAAGGCCGAATCCGCCCCCCCCCATGAGGACTCCGGCCAGCCACCCGGCTATCAACCCGACAAGGAGAAACCAGAGAAGTTCGTTCATGTCATATCCCATCCTGTCGTTTCATCTCCTGGCGTTGCGTCCCTCTAGGAACTCGCCAGTATTTTAGAAAAAAATGATACTTTTGACCTATCGTGTTGAAAAATTCTCGTACACAAATTTCAAAGACACGAAAAAAGCATGATTCAGAAAATAACTTGATCTGTAGACATCTTGAGCAACATATCGACAGGAGGCGCTCAACATCGACCTCCTGCCAACCGTATTCCTGTTCTCTAACCAGTATGGCGATTCATGCACAGTTTCCATCACATCATTTGTTCAACGCATCGGGAGAACGTACAGCCTGGATGATTCTACAATCTCGCTGCGGCCAGGCCGGATGGGTGTCGATTTTGTCATGGTCACGGCGCCGCCTTCTCCTCAAACCCCAGGCGGCCACCGAATACTGTGCGCATGGCGCCGATCCTGTCATCGAACGATGACCGTCGACGGAGTGCCGTAGTCGCCGGTGTTCCCTGTCGACCCGGTGTTCCCCTTGTTTCCCTGACTCCCGGTATTCCCCTGCCTGCCAGTGTCGCCCGTGTCACCCTGCCTGCCGGTGTCGCCCGTGTTGCCACGGGAACCGGTATCGCCGGTGTTTCCTTGCTGGCCAACGTCGCCCTGTTGGCCGGTATCACCCGTGTCTCCGCGCAAGCCGGTATCTCCTGCAACTCCCTGCTGGCCTGCCGCTCCCGTATTCCCCTTGTTCCCGGCAGCGCCCGTGGCGCCGGTGTATCCGGTGTTTCCCTTTTGGCCTGTACTCCCCGTATGACCGGGCACTCCCTTTGACCCGGTCTGTCCGGTATACCCCCTGTCGCCGGTTGCTCCCTGCGGTCCCGGAGGACCGGTGCAGGCCGTTATGCTGAGCGCCAACAACGCCAACCCGAAGAATGAGGGATACTTCACAAGGACTCTCCTTTGATGGATCTGTTCAAAGCGGTAACTGCGGCTTTGCGAATGAGCAAAGGCTACTTGGAGTACTTGAAGGCAGGCATGGCCTTGACGGCGTCTTTGGTGGCGCCCGGCAGCAGAACACGCTTGTCCTTGATGGTCAGTTGGCTGAGGGGAATGACGACGTCATGTTCCGCAATCCCCAAAAAGCCGCCAGTGCCCACAATCGCATAGGACATGGCCTTCACCGGGGTCACGATGATGTCGCTGATGGTGCCGACCTTTTCATTGGCTTCATTGAAGACATCCTTGTCCAGGATATCCTTTTTGATGCTCCATCCCTTGGCGACAACCAGGATTTCCTCACTGGTGATGCCGATGGTGCCGACCACAGGCGTGGCTTGAGCGAAGGCGGCTCCCGAAACGAGCGTCAGGGACAGGGCCGCAGCCGCACAAAGTGTCTTCAAGGCAATTGTCATGATGATGCTCCTTCGTTAAACAGTTTTTGTGACCTGTTGATATATTCAGACCATCGCTGGTCGAGTTATCCATGCAAAGCTTCATCAAGATAGCCATGAGGCCGAATATTCATTAATACATCTCGCGGCGCAGCCTCTCCATCCCGCCCCACTGCTCAAAGAGTTGATTCGAATGCGAGTCGATATATTTTTTGTCGACAGGCCACCCTTGAGAGGTGTCTGTGAAAACGACATAGATCATTTGGTCGGTTGTCCCTTCCCCCCTGGGGTCGCTCGGGATGCCCACAGCCCTGGCCAGCGCGATGGATCCTTCGCCAATCTTGTTATCTGGGCCGACGTCCGCAAAGATGCAGCCCGACGACATCGCGGTGTCCATGTTCACCACATATCCAAAGTCGCCCATCGTCGCCGGGATCCGGCTATCACCGGGGAGAACGAAGAATGGTATCGCTTCAGAATTGACATATCGCGTTGGGTCGTTGTTCTTTTTTGTTGCGTCCTGCAAGCTCGTCCCGGACACGTAGTAGCCCGGTGCAGGGTCCGTCGCATCCTGAAGAACGGGCTTGCCGCTTCGCTTGGTATTATGGGTGACAATCCCCCACCAGTTGCCAGGTCGTCCTGCGTTTCCGAGGTGGTCCAGGCCTTTCCCGGGGAGAGGATGATACGCGGTGAACGCTCCATCAGCGTCGATATTCATTCCAGACTTGAATATATAGACAGAGCCATGCTTCTTAGTTTGATATATTGATGAAGACCCAATGCGTTGAAAGAATATCTTCATCCCAGCTGGTACGGATAAACTCATTGCCGCGCGTCGCTCTTTCATATTTTTGAAACCGAGGCGAGGATCGCAGGTAAAGACCAAGGGGGTGCTTCTATTCATCGCAACGTCAACAGTATGATGCATGCCTGTTGATATTGACTCGTGAGTCGACAGGTCGCTGGCAAATGACGCAGTACTCAATAAAAAGGCGAAGACTGCACATATCGCAACGACCCATAGAATGATTAGCTTTATGTTTGTCTGATGTCGCATTGTGTAGAGGTGTATTACTTCTCCATCCTTGAATGTTTTCATAATTACCGCCTAATTTTAACGCGATTATTTCACTTATAAGTAGCGTCTGTAAAACTATTATGAATTGTTATTTTGCATCGCTTTGTAGCCTATAGTTAACTTTATATATGGACATGGCAACGCGCCGCAGTCATATAAATTGTCATTATATGCACATATGCGCTAGTTTTATTGCGTTTATTCATGAAGACGTGAAGATTTTGCATTTTAGCAATGCCCATCGCGAAACATTTATGTCTATACACATCAATACTCTGTGAGGGTGTTTTCAATATTGCCGAGTTTGACTTGTATTTTGCCATACAACGTCTCGTTGTTGCCTTCGAGCACCATCTGTTTATTATTTATTATCGAACCAATAGTATTTTTAATGGTTCCCTTGATCTGGCGAACTGTGCCAAAAACAATCTTTTTCGTTCCTGACATGGCGTGATCTCCACGTTGTTTACTATTACATATGAAAGAATTTTTGCCTTCTTAAGTCATGCTGTTTGCTCTGCCGCGCATCAGGTTCAGGAATAATGATGATATATGTTGATATTACATTTTCCATGCCGGTTTTTGTTGTGACGGTATTGTTTTGCAACATGCTGGTTTCATGATTCATTCTCCTGTGGTCGACTACGCCACCTCATCGCTAGCGGGCAGGCGCGTCCGGTCGTATGTGACCTTTGGTCAAATGCGACATGCTTTTTCCCGAGTGTGTTGCCGGGGAGGTGGCTCCTGACCGCCCGGTCTCAGGACGAACCAGATCAAGAACACGAGCCTGGGCACGCGTATTTCTCGTGAAATGAGCGGATTGTCGCGCAAAGGGCCGAAACGTGGAGGATCTGGCAGCGACGTTTTTCATCCGGACGCGTGCATTGGGCAGTCATGTGCGCGGCGATCAGGGGGAGGGGGGGCCGCCGTATCCAGGGCGGTGAACCCTGCATGCCGTGGTCAGTACCGCCGTGTCGACCCCGGACCTGGAAGAGCCGAAGCGAATGGACCGGAGAGCCCGTGTCGTGATCGGAAAATAATATATCCGTATTGTGAAATGTGGCCTTTTGGTATTTTCTATAGAAATTAACGTTCGCCGATTGTCCGGACACGACAAGTGAGCCCGCGAAGCTGGGGCCTTCGGAGGAGGAGCGGGCGGAATTCGGTGTTTGGATGTCTGGTGGTCTGATGTCGTCAGGAATATTTTGCGACCGCCGCTCCCCCCTTGCTGAGGGGGCGAGGGCGGACGGGCTGCGGCGGCGAGGAGGCGTTTGAGCAGCCTCGGCCAGGGCTACTCTGCAGTTGCCCCGCGCGCGGAGGTGTGGATTGAAACAAGGGATGCCATGATTTTGCCGCTCCCGATGTGATCGTCCCCCCGCGGAGGGATTTCGCGAATCTGCGGATTGTGCGCTTAGGTCCGGAAGTTGCGAATTGCACTGTGATCGGGACGGTCAAATTGCTGGGGCTATCTTGTGGGTTCCCAGGTGGCGAGTCCTTCCTGGGTAGGAATAGGGTAGGAAACAGAAAAAGGGCCTACGGATTTTCGTCCGTAAGCCCTTGATTTTGCTGGTTGCGGGGGCAGGATTTGAACCTGCGATCTTCGGGTTATGAGCCCGATGAGCTACCGTGCTGCTCCACCCCGCGTCACTGAAGAAGGGGAAGCTACGCGCTGAAAAAAGACTTGTCAACACTCTTTTTCACGGACACACTCTTTTTCCGGCAACGCTCGCCACGACACACCGAAAGCGGGGGAACGCGACCCCGCGTCGGCCATCCCAGGCGTTGCCCAGGCGGGAACATGTCCCCTCGACACTTCGCCTTGTTGTCGGCCATTGCCCTGCAGGCTTGGTTCGCCCTGGCCTGGGCCCTGGCCCTGCGGCGCGTGAAAAGTACTGGCGGCGACACCCCGTCCCGGACGTTCCCGGGATGGCTGGCCCGCCTCGCCGGGCTTTTCGGCGTCGGAAGCGGGCTGGCCTATGCCGTCATGGCCGGTGACCCCGTGTTTTGGGTCGGGCAGGCTTTCGTCCCGATTCTCGCCGGACGCGTCATGGCCGTTTTGTCCGGGCGGACCTCGGTACGAAGAATCCCGGACGGCGACCAGACGGGGCGCAATCCCGGTTGACGGCCTCGGAGTTTGTGGATATGAGAAGAAGTTCATCACATCACTTGGAGATTATGCATGAGCAAGATGACATATCAGCCGCACAAGACCCGGAGAAATCGCACCCACGGCTTTCTGGTTCGCTCCAGGACCAAAAACGGGCAGGCCATCCTGCGCCGCAGACGGGCCAAGGGCCGCAAGCGTCTGGCCGCCTGATTTACCCCCCGGAGCACCGGCTGCGCCGTCGCGGCCGGTTTACGGCCTGCTACGATTCGGGACGCAAATATTTCACCCGGCATTTCGTGGTGTTTGTTTTGTTGCGGCCTGCGGACGGCGTGTCCGCGCGGCTGGGGCTCACGGTTGGGAAAAAATGCGGCGGCGCCGTGGCGCGCAACCGTATAAAACGCGTGCTCAGGGAATTTTTTCGGCTGCACGGTTCGATTGTCGAGGTTTCCCTCGACATCGTGATCGTGGCCAAGAAATCCCTGGATGTCGCCGGGTTTTCCCTTGATGCCGCCTGTCGCGAGCTTTTGCCGCTCGTGGCCCGGCTGCGCAAGGATTTCTCCCGCGTCACAGGGGCGTGACCGATGCCAGTCATGCGACGAATTGCCCTTTCGTGCATACGCTTCTACCAACTCGCGGTTTCGCCTTGGCACCAGCCGTGTTGTCGCTTCGTGCCGTCCTGTTCCCGGTACGCCTATGAAGCCTATTCGCGGTTTGGTTTCTTCCGCGCCTCCTTTTTGACACTCAAACGCCTTTTGCGTTGCCATCCCTTCGGGGGGTACGGCTACGATCCGGTGCCAGACGCCCCTTCGGCCGCCACGGGTCCGAGCGGGAGCGTCCAGGACTGCGCCCCATCCATATTCACCTCCACCGACGGAAACATTCATCACCATGGAAAACAAACGCGTCATGCTGGCTGTGGTTCTCTCCCTGGCGGTGCTTTTGGCCTGGAACTTCCTGTTCCCGACGCCGAAAGCCCCCCCGCAGCCGCCCCAGGCCACCACATCTGAGGCTCCGTCCGAGGCGAAACCCGCCACGGCAGCGGCTCCCATCGGAACCCTGTCGGCTTTCGCCCCCACCCCGGGGCGCATGATCACGGTCAAAACGCCGCTTTACACCGCAGTTTTTAATTCCCTGGGCGGCGTGCTCGATTCCTTTGCCCTCACAGATTATCACCAGACCATCGCCGCGGATTCCCCCCTGGTGAACCTGGTCAGCGACATCTCCCGCCAAAAGGCCCCCCTGGGGCTGCTCGTCAACGGCCAGCCCACCTGGCAGGCCGCCCAGTGGTCCGTTGAGGGCGGGGATCTGGACCTGACCCTGGGGCAAAGCGGGGCGATCACCTTCGTGGGCCAACTTGGCGATCTGCGCATCGAGCGCACCATGACCTTTACGGCTGACAACTACCTGTTCGATGAAAAACTGGCCTTGATCAACGCCTCCAGCGCCCCGGTCAGCCTCAAGGTGGCGACCGCCCTGGCCGTGGAGAAACTGTCGGAGAAAAGCGAATCCTACAACGTGACCAAGGTTGCCTATTTCAACGATTCCGGCTTGCACACGGTCACCGACGTCAAGGATCTCGAGCAGGGGGTCGTCGCCGACAAGGGGGTGAAGTGGGCCTCCGTGGAGAGCAACTACTTCATCATGGCCTCCGTGACCCTGGAGTCGGGATATCTGGCCAAGGCCAAGTTCGAGGACGGCGTGTACCGGGTGGCCATGGAAAAGGACGCCGTGTCCGTGACCGCCTCCAGCCGGGTCGATCTGCCGTCCGCGTATTATCTGGGCCCCAAGGAGACGGCGTATCTGGCCAAGGCCCCGGGCGACCTCTCGGCCTCCGTGGACTACGGGTGGTTCGACTTCATCGCCAAGCCCCTGCTCATCCTGCTCGATTTCCTGCATGGCTATGTGGGCAACTACGGCGTGGCCATCATCCTTTTGACCATCATCATCAAGATCGTGTTCTGGCCCCTGACCCACAAGAGCTACAAGTCCATGGACCAGCTGCGCAAGTTGCAGCCGCTCATGGCCCAGATCCGCGAGAAGCACAAAGATGACCGCCAGAAGATGAACGAAGAGATGATGCGGCTGTACAAGACCTACAAGGTCAACCCGGCAGGCGGATGCCTGCCCATGGTGGTGCAGATTCCCGTGTTCATCGGCCTGTACCAGGCGCTTTTGAACGCGATTGAACTGCGGCACGCCCCGTTTATTGCCCATGTGCCTTTCACGGACATCGTCTGGCTGGCCGATTTGTCCGTCAAAGACCCCTTTTACGTCACCCCCATCGTCATGGGGGCGACCATGTTCTTGCAGCAGAAAATGACCCCGGCCCCCGGCGATCCCACCCAGGCCAAGCTCATGCTGGCGCTTCCGGTCGTGTTCACCTTCATGTTCCTCAACTTCCCCTCGGGGCTGGTTGTGTACTGGCTGGTGAACAACGTCCTGTCCATCGCCCAGCAATGGCGCCTCATGAACAAAAGCACAAAGGCCTGATCGCCCGGACAACGCGCCCCATGCACGCCCGGCCCGGTCATCGCCCCAGGCCGGGCGCTCTCCAAGGAGACCCCATGAGCGAGATGAAGACATTCAGCGGAAAAAATGTGGACGAGGCCATGGAACAGGCCTGCCAGTTCTTCAAGACGGAACGGGAGAAACTGGAAATTGAAATCATAACCGGTGGGTCCACCGGCATTTTTGGACTTGTCGGCAAGAAAAAGGCCGAGATCAGGGCCAGGGTGCGCGAGGAAATCAGGCTTCTGGCCGAACCCTCCGCCCCGGCGCCGACCGCCCCCGCCCCTTTGGCGGATGCCCCCGAAACCGGTCTCGAGGCCGCCCCCGAGGCCGCTTCCGCCCCCGAGGCCCGGCCTGTGGCGCGGCAACCCGCGCGTCCGGCCAAGCTTCAGGATGCCGCCGCACCCCAGACCGGGGACGAAGCTGCCGCCCCGGCCGCTTTCGAGCCCGCTCAGGAGTCGGCCGCCGCAGCCAAGACGTCCCCTGCCGCCGAGGACCGTCCTGCGGCTGAGCGGCGTAGACCCCGCCAAGGCGCTCCCCGCCAGTCCGGCGGCCGTGCTGCGCGCGAACAGCGTGAACCGCGAGAGACTCGTGAGCCGCGTGAACCGCGAGAGACTCGTGAGCCGCGTGAACCCCGTGAGCCGCGCGAAACCCGCGAACCCCGTGAGCCGCGCGAAACCCGCGAACCCCGTGAGCCGCGCGAGGCCTTGCCGCCTCCCGGCCCGTTGTCCGAGGAGCTTACGGCCCTGGTGCGCGAGGTCATGGAGCATCTGCTGACGGGCATTCTCGATGCCTTGCCTGAGATGGAGATCTCCGGGAACTCCGAGCGGGTGACCGTCCTGGTCCTGGACGAGGAGAATTCCGGGCTGTTGATCGGCCGCGAGGGTCAGACCCTGGCCTCCCTGCAATATCTGGCCAACCGCATCGTGGCCAGACGCCACGAAGATCCGGTACGCATCCAGATCAACACCGGCGAATACCGTGAGCGCCAGGACGACAACCTGCGCAAGATGGCCATCTATCTGGCGGACAAGGCCAAGTCCCTGGGTCGTCCCCAGAGCACCAAGCCGCTTTCGTCCTACCACCGCCGGGTGGTGCATCTGGCCCTGCAGGAGGACGAGACCGTCCAGACCCGCAGCAAGGGCGACGGCCCGCTCAAACGGGTCATCATCGTGCCCCGCCAGCAGCGTAACGGCGGCAGCGCCGAACGGGCGGGGTGACGCGGCCGTTCGTCCGCGTTTTGACGTTTGATCGAGAGTCTCCCGGGGCGTTTTGTTCGTGCCGGAAACGCCCCGGGTTTCGCCCATGCCGATGTGGGAGCGCAGTGACCCACGTGGTCTGAGGCCTGTATGGCCACGGACGGCATTCCCTTTTTGCGAATGGGGGAACCGGGGCAAAACGGCCGTAACCGTTTCCTCCGGAGCAAGACGTGGGTTCCCGCGAATTCAAAGCCGACATTCTGCTGCTGCTGACCGCCCTCATCTGGGGCCTGGCCTTTGTGGCCCAACGCCTGGGCATGGACCATGTGGGACCGTTCACCTTCAACGGGGTGCGGTTTCTGCTCGGGGCGGGGGCGCTTTTGCCCCTGGCCCTGCGTAGCGTGGGACAGAGCCACCCCTCCGATTTCCTGCGTCCCGCCCGGGGCGGTTCCATCGGCCTGTGGGGAGGCCTTGTGGCCGGTGTCGCCCTTTTCGCCGGGGCCACCCTGCAACAGGTGGGGCTGGTCTACACCACGGCGGGCAAGGCCGGATTCATCACCGGGCTCTACGTGGTCATCGTGCCTATGATCGGGATGTTCTTCCGGCAAAAAGCCACCCGCGGCGACTGGATCGGCGCGGTTGCGGCGGCCGTGGGGCTGTATTTTCTGTCGGTCACCGAGGATCTGAGCATGTCCTTCGGGGACGTGCTGGAGCTTGTGGGGGCCGTGTTCTGGGCCGGACACGTCTGCCTCATCGGCTGGCTCTCACCGCGTATGCGGGCCACCCAGTTGGCGTGCAGCCAGTACGCGGTGTGCGGCGTTCTCAGCCTTCTGACCGCCTTTTTTACGGAGACCATCACCCTCCAGGGGTTGTCCGGCGCCCTGTATCCCATCCTGTACGGCGGGCTTATGTCCGTGGGGCTGGCCTACACCCTGCAGGTGGTGGCCCAGCGCGACGCCAAACCGGCCCACGCCGCCATCCTGCTCAGTCTGGAGGCCGTTTTCGCGGCCCTGGCCGGGTGGCTGCTTCTGGATGAATCCATGGGGAGCCGGGGGCTTTTCGGATGCACGCTGATGATGGGCGGCATGCTGGCCTCCCAGTTGTGGCCCAAGGGGACCAAGGCCCTGGACGCGGCATAAGGCGCAGGCCTTTGTGCTCACAGGTGTTCGGCGGAGGGAATGCTCCGGAAATGGATGCTCCCGGCCCCAGGCCTGCGGCGTAACCGCCGGAAGGCGTCCCTGAGGAGTTGCCTGGTGCGGGCCGGACGCATGCGCCGACGGCCGTGTCGAAAAAATCAGCCGCGTGAACGCGCAAACGCCGCCAGGGCCATCCCGGGCGGCGTATTTTTTGGGAAAAGGCAGGGCGTGCGACTACAGGCGGCCGTCCTTTTCCCGTTCCTTGGCCTGGTCGAAGTCGATACGCAACTGCTTTTTTTTGCGTTCGCGCACCTGGAAGGTCAGTTTGGCCCCGAGGAAAAAACACACCCCGATGACCGCAGCCCAGACGATATAGGAAAGCACGGGAAAGTCTCCTTAGCGCCGCGCCCGGGCGCAAACCGGCGCAACGCCGGGCGCGCCGTGGGGCATGGCGGGCTGGCCGGGCCGGGGATGCACGCGACGGGCCGACATCAGCCGGGGGTGGCAGGAGAGCGTCTCCCTGCCCAGGGCCAGGGAAAACCGACCGGAAGATTTCATGCGCCGTCTTTTGGATGCGTCAAGCGGGACATGTTGAGCCGTGCCATGCCTGGCGCATACCCATAGGAGTGTTGCCGACGTGTGCGGCATCGTCAACACGGACGCGGCAAAAGGCGTCCATGCTCCGCCCAGGCGGGGGATCAGCTCCCCTTCGTGCAAAGGTTTTCCTTGCGTGCCGTTTCCAGGAGTTCGCAATCGCCGAAGGTGCAAGCCTTCTGGTAATCCTCGCACATGGGGCCGTACTGCTTGAGATGAAAATAGGTATAGCCGCGCCCTTTGTAATAGTCGGCTTCCTTGGGGCCAAGGGAGATGGCCTTGTTGTAATCTTCCAGGGCCTTGTCAAAGTGTCCGGCCCGGGTATGGCTCAAGCCGCGCATGGAATAGGCCAGGGCGAAGGACTGGTTGCGTTCGATGGCCTGGGTGTAATCCTCGACAGCCCGGGTGTAGAGCTTCATGTAATAGAAGGCGTGTCCCCGGCTGGCATAGTAGTCGGCCCGGTTGGGGTTGAGCTTGATGGCCCGGTCGAACTGCTCGATGGCCTTTTGATACTTGTTTTGCTTGCCAAGCTCATTGCCTTTCTCGAAATAGCCTTCGGCGTCGGCCGGGCTGCCGGTTTCCGGCTCGGCCGCAGCGGGCTCGGGCGAGGTCGCGCCGGATGTGGCGGTCGGGTCGGTCGGGGAGGCCGGAGTGGCGACGGGCGTTTCCGGTTCGGCTTCTCGCCCCGGTTCGGCGGCGATTTCCGGTTCGGCCGATGGCGGGGTCTGCCGGGCGGCGGGGGCAGGCGTCTGGCCGGACGGAATGTTCAGCCGAACGCCGGTTTTGACCTTGCCGGAGGCAGCGGCGGGGTTGAGTATTTGGATGGCCTCGACGGTCGTGCCGTAGCGTGAGGCGATGGCGCCCAGGGTTTCCCCGCGCTTGACCTTGTGCTGGACGGTCTCTGCCGCCTTCTTGGCTTCGGCCTTGGGCTCGGCCTTGGGCTCACTTTTTTCGGGCTTCTCCGCCACGGCGCCAGGGGCTTTGAGGGTCTGCCCGACCTTGAGCTTGCGGGGGTCGAGGTTGTTATTGGCCTTGAGCAGCTCAGGGACGGAGATGCCCAGCTTGGCGGCGATGGCTTGCGGCGTATCGCCCTTTTGCACGGTGTATGCCCCGCCGGACGCCGCAGGGGCGGATTTGGCCTTCTCTTCGGCAGGCTTGGCTTTTTCCTCGGCGGCCTTCGCCTTTTCCTCAGCGGGCTTTTTTGACGCCTTTTCGTCCTGGCGAGGCTTGCCCTCGGCCGCTTTTAGCTGGGGCTTCGCCCCGGGGATGGTGATTTCCTGGCCCACGCGCATCTTCTTCGGATCAAGTCCGGGATTGGCCTTGAGCAGATCCTGGGTGGAAAGGCCATGTTTTTGGGCGATCCCGCCCGGGGTGTCGCCGGATTTGACGGCATAGGCCTGGGCACAGGGTGTGGAAAGCAGGAAGTGGATGGCGAAAAGGGGCAATATGAAGACAAAAAACATGGAAATACGGAACGTTCGGGGCATATGTCCACCTTGGTGAGAACGAGGAGTTCGATCTGAAAACGAGCCAAAACGACGTGTCTGTGAGGTCGGGACTGTAGACGTTTACGGAAAAAGGGGCAACTTTTTTTAGAGAGTTCGGTATTTCAATGGGTTGACTGACTTGGATGGCCTTGCGACGCCCCCCGGGGGGGGCTTGGAGCAGGGAGACGGCCCGGGAGCGGGGCGTGTCTGCCGGGGCGACGACGGGCCGCCCCCTGGTGGCGGGCGGCCGGACAAGGCGGCATGGCGGAAGGAATGCGGCGGCCCCGGGGGCTCCTGGCGTCGATTTCTTGGCCGGGGCGAAACGTTGCGGCCCTGGGACCGTGTTCCTGCCTTGCCCGAGCCGTCAGGACAGGGTATGGTCCATAAGGTATTGCTTGGAACCCGAAACAAAGAGAGTTTCGCTATGCCATTGGTGGTCAAGACAGACGGCGACATCGAGCAGGTTTTAGTCACCGCGTTGCACAAAAACTTCGTCTCCAAGGTCTTTCGCCACTGTTGGGGAAAAAACAACACCCCCTATTTCGCCGGGAATTGCTTCAAGGGCGTGGTGTATTTCGACGAGCGCATGGCCGCCGCCTTCGCCCGGGAGTCGGGCCAGGAGTGGAACGGCTGGCTGGCCCTGCCCAAACACATCCATCTGATCGCTGCGGTCTTCGAAAGCGGCCTGGAACTGACCGCCTCCTGCCAGGGACGCGTCACCACGCTTGGGACGTCGGGGCTGGCGACGCGCGTTACGTCTCCGACCCTGGCCTCCGTGGCCGGGAAGGTCGGGGAAGGCCAGGTGGCCGCACTCCTGGGGTCCGTGGACAAGGGCGCCATGGTGTTCACCCTGCCGGATTTCGACGGAGAGTTCGAGCCCGACAAGCTTTCGGCCGAAATTACCCGGTTCGACGATTTCTTTTTCGAGGACGCCCTGCTTACGGGGCTGTTCTACGACGGCCGGGAGATGTCCATGGAAATGGGCGAAAGTCGGGGCATGAGCATGATCGATCCGGTTTTGCTCGACGCCAATGGCCAGCGGCTGGACATGTACGATTTCACGGCCGGATGAAGCGCCTTTTTCCTTGAAAAAATGTCCGACCGGGGTACAACGGCACAACCGGCGACACGGCCGCGCCGCATGTTTTCCCGGCTGTGCCCGCCTTGCGCCGGAATCCACCGCAAAGGCCCGCGTCCATGAAAACCATCCTGGTCATCGATGATGACGAAACCATCCGTAGCGTGATGCGGCTGTATCTTGAGGAGGAGGGGCATGCCGTCTTGGAGGCCACGGACGGCAAGGCCGGAATGCGGCTTTTTCACGCCCATCCCGTGGATTTGGTCATTTTAGACATCTTCATGCCGGAAAAAGACGGCATTGAGACCATCCAAGACATTCGCGAAGCGGGAAACTGCAGGGTGCTGGCCATTTCCGGGGGCTCCCCCAGCATGGGGATGGATTTTTTGCACCACGCCAAGACCTTCGGGGCCAACGACATCCTGGTCAAACCCTTCAGCGAAAGCGAACTCCTGGACGCCGTTCACCGCCTCACGGCGGACTGACGCAGGCTGCCTGCGCCGTCAGGTCATGTCCGGGCCGGTCCCGGGGATCAAAACGCAGGACCAGCCCCGGAATTTCGTGCGCCGCAGCCGCCACAAACTCCAGCACCTCCTCCCGCGCCGTCGGTGCAAAAAAAAGACGCACCACGGCCGCATAGCGGTCCACCACGCTCATGCACGCCACATGGCCGTAGCCCTCCAGCAGAAAACGCAACAGGCCGACGTCCGCCCCGGGTAGGGACAGGTACAGCCGCTCGGAATTCCCGGGCGGCAGATAGGGCGGGCGTCGCCGTGGCCGCCGTCTCACAGGATCTCGCAGCCGTCGCCTGTGACAAGCACCATGTATTCCCAGCGCACGCCCCCCCAGGCCGGGTCGTACAGCCCCGGCTCCACCGTGATCACCATCCCCGGGGAAAGGCGTCCCTCGGCATAGGGGCTCAGGCTCGGGGCCTCGTGGGTCTCCAGGCCGATGCCGTGCCCCAGGGAATGGGTGAAGGCCGCGTCCACCCCATGGGCCGCGAAGGCGTTTTTGGCCAGCATATAGGCGTCCCGGTAGGAGAGCCCGGGGCGAATGGCCGTCAGGGCCGCGTTTTGGGCCTCCTGGACCATGTCCAGGGTGCGTTGGAAGCGATCCGAGGGGCTGTCGCCAACCCAGAAGGTGCGGGTCTGGTCCGAGCAGTAGCCGTCCAGGCGGCCGCCTACATCCACCAGGACCAGGCTGGCGTCCGTGGCCGCCTTGGATCCGGGGACGGCGTGGGGCATGGCGGCGTTTTCATCGACGGCCACAATGGACGGAAAGGACAGCTCGCTGGCCCCGAATTCCCGGAAGAGCTTCTCAATCTCCCAGGCCGCCTCGGCCTCGGTGATCCCCGGTAGCAGCACATCCGGCAGCCGGGCCATGACCGCGTGGTTGACGGCGCAGGAACGGCGCAACAGCGCGATCTCGCCCGGCTCCTTGTACAGGCGCAGGCTTTCCACGAATCCCGTGCAGGGGATCATGTCCATGTGTTCCGAGAGCAGGGCGTGGGTGTCGTAGGACAGGCTTTTGGCCTCGAAGAGGATCTTCCCAAGGCCCATGGACTTGAAAAGTTCGCCCATGGCCTGATACCGGTTGGAGGAATAGATGAAGATGCCGTCTGTCGGCCACAGCCTGCGGGCCGCGTCCAGGAACCGGGGATCGGTCAGGAGCTGGTCCCGGCCGCTGGTCGTGATCAGGAGCATGCCCGAGGATTCGTTGCACTGGGCGTCATGGAGCTCGAAGCCGCTTAAGTAATAGCGATTGGCGGCATGGGAGACGAGCAGGGCTTCGTGGCCTGCGGCGGCTAGGCTGGCGCGCAGGCGGTCCCGCCTGGCGGCGTACACGTGGGTGGTATCGTTGGTGTTTTCCATGCCGGGATTTAGCCGCATGTCGACCCCGGCGTCAACGCCCGCCACCCGATTTTTCGGCTTGGGTTGGTCTTAGCCCAGGCGGTAGACCGTCTCCGGGGTTCCCGCGACCATGCGCTCGGCCCACTGGGCGCCCTGCATGACCGAGTGGTCCATGTTGCCCACCTCGTATTTGAAACCGCCGAACCGGCCCCGGGAAAAGATGTCCGCCGCCTCCAGCAGGGGTTGAATCACGGCCAGGGCGCCGTCCCGGGAAAGGCACGGAATGGGATAGGCGTAGTCCAGGCGGGTCTGCCAGGTGGAGACCACCCGGGCCTGCTCTCCGGGTTCGAGCAGTCCGGCGGCCCCGAGCCCGGCCACGGCCCGCTCGATGTGATCGGCCCCGTCTTCGGGCTTGTGCCCGGAAAACGACACCTCGGTCATCAGCGCCCGGTGGCGGGGGACCGTGCCGTCGGGGGAGGGGGTGTTGTTGTAGGAATAGTTGTGGAAGTTGGTGACCCGGTAAAAGGGGCAGTTGGACTCGGGAAAATACATCCAGCATTTGGAGTCCGGGCGGTGGCCGTCGATGCCGATGCCTGCGATGAGCGCGCCGTTGTGCTTGAGCCGGGCGGCGGCCTGGCGGGCGGCGTCGGGCAGGCCCTGGGCCACGTCCAGGACGAAGCGGTCCAGGGGCATGGTGGTCAGGAGCCGGTCGTAGGACACGGTCAACCCGGCGGCGGTGCGCACGGTCTTTTGGGCCATGTCCACGGCCACGGTTTTCTGGTCGAGCCGCACGCGGTCGGTAAAACGCGCGGCCAGGCGGCGGAAGATCTCGCCCGTGCCTCCCGTGAGGGGGAAGGCGAAGGTCCGGTTGGGGCCCCAGGACACGTCGTCGCGGCTGCGGATGATGTTCTCCAGCACCCGGGCCAGGTCCACCACGCTGACCCGTTCCCCTATCCAGCGGTGGGACATGGTTTCCGGGGGATGGGCCCAGACCTTGAAATTGTAGGGGAGCATGAACAGCCGGGCGATGCCCGGCCCGAAGCTCTTCTCGATCCACTCCCGGAAGTGGGCGGGAGGGCTGGTCGACGCGCCGTTTCGGGCGACGGCCAAAAGGCCCTGCACGCATTCCCAGACCATGTCCGGGGGCAGGCGGCGGATGTTGTTCTGGAAGGGATAGGGCACCCAGGTGTCGGCCAGGCGTATCCAGGCCTCGCGCTGGTGGGTGAGGACATGGTCGCCCAAAAGCTCGTCCAGAAGCCGGTCGAAATGCTCGAAATGGGAAAAGACCACATGTCCGCCCAGATCCCAGGTGAATCCGGCCGGGTCCGTGAAACTGGCGGACAGGCCGCCCACATGGCCGTTGGCCTCCAGGACGAGGAAATCGTCGTGACCAAGCTCACGCAGCCTGTCCGCTGCGCCAAGCCCGGTGGGTCCGGCGCCGATGATCAGATATTTGACGCGCACGGCATCCTCCGCACAGGGGTTTGCGCAGGGTATACAAAAAATGTGCCGGGAGAAAAGAGTAGGGGGTTGGCCGGACGGAAGGCGAGGCAAATAAAAGCCCCTCTCCCCAGGCGGCCCGCAGCCGCCCGAATCGGGCCGCCCCGGGGGGATGCAGCGTCACGACATGCCGCACGCGGCGTGTCGCGACGGGAAAAAGTCTACCAGGCGGGACGACTGGGCTTGGGGGCCCGGGGTTTGGCCTCGTTGACCTTCAGGCTGCGACCTTCGTAATCCTTGCCGTTTAAGGCCTCGATGGCCGCGTCGGCCTCGGTGTCGTCATCCATTTCCACAAAGCCGAAGCCGCGCGGCTTGCCCGTCTCCCGGTCGGAGATGAGCTTGACGGAGGATACGGCGCCATACTGGGCAAAAAGATCGCGGACGTTGTCTTCGGAGGCCCGAAAGGGCAGGTTGCCGACATAAATGTTCTTGGGCATGAGTGAAAGACTCCCTTTTCTCAAGGCATTGGCTCAGAAGCCACGGACGAAGACTGCCGCAGACTCGCAGCAAAACGGGTGTACCGCGACCAGGCGGCTTGTCGGACGTCGGAACTCCGTTTATGCGGCGGATGATACACGCGGCGGGCGGCCTCACTGCCGTGGACATCTGAAGGATCAGATCGCGCTCACTATCAGCCGCCATTCCGCGACCACCGGGAAGGCGACACGATCTTGGGCGAACACTTTCCCCGTAGCGCAAAAGATATGGACCGGCAAGGGGTTTGTGCTGCCGCATGGACGACGATACGAAATTTTTTCGCCAGGCCGAAAATTGATGAAAACAATACCGTACCCCGAAGGTAAAACGAACGAGGCCGCACCATGCCGTGTGCGGAAAACCCCCTTTAGCGAAGGCCGAGCACGCAAAGCGTGGCGTTCCTCCTCCTTGCTCTTTGGGCCGGGCATGGAAACAAATGCGCCAGGGGCCGGAAGCGACCGCCGTTTCTAGAGTGGATGCTTTGGAAAAATGCCTGATGGCGCATGGAGAAAACCGTTTTGCAGGCCAGACAGGTGTTTGGAGATGGATGAACACCTTGTTTTTCCGGTGAAAATGGCGAATGGTCAGGGGGATGGGCAAAACATGCGGTGGCCGGGCGACCGGCCCGGTTGCGGGAGGTGGATCGCGATGGAGACCCTGCGCATCGCCTGGGTCGGACGGCATCCCCTGGATGCGGGCATGCGGGCCGTGTGCCCCGGGGTGGCCGTCGTGCCCCTGGACCCGCTCCAGGTGCTCTCCTTTGCCGATGTGGTCCGGCTGGCGGGGGGCGTTCCGGATGTGGTGGTCTATTCGGACAAGTCCGGCCCGCCGCCCTTTTCGGGCCTCGAACGCTTTCCCTGCCTGACGGTTTTCTACTGCGTGGACAGCCACATTCACGCTTGGTATCCGGACTATGCCCAGGCGTTTGACCTGTGCGCCGTGAGCCTTCGGGACCACCTGCCCCGGTTCGTCTCCCGCCTGGGGGCGGATCGGGTCATGTGGCTGCCGCCTTTTCCGCGCCTGGAGGATCGGCCAAAGGATGCGCCAAAGATCCACGACCTGCTGTTCGTGGGCAAGGTCGATCCCGTGCTGACCCCCGGGCGGCATGCCTTCCTGGCCGAACTGGGACGGCTCGTGCCGGGGCTTTGGGTCACCCGGGGCGCGTACCGCGACCTGTTCCCCACGGCCAAGCTGGTGCTCAACGTGGCCGAAGGCGGGGACCTCAATTTCCGGGTCTTCGAGGCCCTGGCCTGCGGGGCGTGCCTTTTGACCCCCGAGGTGGGCCACGGCCAGTCCGAGCTTTTTACCCCGGGCGAACACCTGTTCACCTATCCGGCCATGGACGCCCGGGCTGCGGCCGAACTGACGGAAGGGCTTCTGGCCGACGCGCCCCGGCGGGAGCGGGTGGGCGCCGCAGGGGAGGCCCTGGTGCGATGCGCCCATCGTCCCGAGCATCGGGCCGCCGCCCTGGTGGATTTCATCCAGGGACACCGGCCTTTTGAAGGCCTGATCGCGGCCAGACTGGACACAGCCGCGTCCCTGTTTTCAAAGGTGCTTCGTCCCCTGTACCTGCACTGGGCCGAGGCCCTGCGTCCCGCTCCCGAGGCCGCCGTCTATCTGGAGATGGGACGCAGAGGCGACAAGGCGTAGGGCGCGCTTCGCGTCCTGGCATGGAAGAAGCCGCTGAAATGCCTGACTGCGGGCGGGGTTCGGGGCACCGAACCCGGATAAAGGTCAATGGACGTGTCAGAGGCGAAAAAGTCCAGTCAGAAGCCAGCGCTCCACGTCTCGAACGTCCATCTCTTTGAGCGCCATGGCCACCATGCGCCCGACCACGTCGTCCAGATCAATCGACAGGCGAAATCCATTGCGATGTAAAGTCTCTGTGCAGGTCCAGAAGGCGGTGCGTTTGTTGCCGTCAAAAAAGAAGTGGCCCTGGGCCAGGCGCAGGCACAGGAAGGCGGCCTTGGCCGTGGCGGTGGGAAGTTCGGGATCGCCGGGGATCACGCCGTGCACCCGGGCCAGGGCGTGTTCCAGGGAACCGGGCTGCATCAGGGCGTGCCGCCCGCCGAAGCGTGTGGTCAGCCTGCGGTTGGCCTCGACGATCTCGGCCAGCGTCACACATTCGAAAGGCGTGTCCATAGCTCCGCGTTCCGGGACATGTCGTCTTCGAGGCGGGCCATGACGGTGTCGCGGATGTGCCCGGCAGGCGGTTCCCCGGTCTCCAACTCATGCGGGCGGCCGGTCGACTCGAGCCACTGGGCGCACAGCGTGCGGAAAAAAGAGGCCAGACCCAGGGCATGTGCGGCGATGATCATGAGGTCCAGGGCGGCAGGGTCGTGGGAGGCCTCGTAGGCCTGCTTCGCCATGGCCAGGGCGCTGGAAAAGTTGCCCGCCCAGGCCAGGGTGTTGGCGTAGTTGTATAGGGCGTCATAGCTGCCGTCCGTCAGTTCCAACACGGCCAGATGCCGGACATGCATGGTCTTTTCGTCGCCCAGAAGTCCGGCCACGGCGCCGAGCACCGTCAACGCTCCAATCCTGTCTGCGTCCAGAAGACGTTCTGCCTGTCGACGGATCCGCATGAGCGCCACCTCGTCGCGCCTGCCGGAGGTGACGATGTCGTTTACGGCGTGGATAAGGTCGGTATATTTCGTGGCGGGAACGGGCATGCCGAATCCTGTGTGGGGAAGTGTGTGTCGGTGCGTCCATCGCACAAGGATATGGAAATCTGTAGTCTCTGGCGCGGATTCCGTCAACGCGGGCGCTACGTCCGGCGTGGTTGCGGATTCAGCCGGGATTGGACAAAAAGAAGTCTCGGGAAGATTCCCGGGCAGTGCGCGACGCTACGCGATGCCGAGCTTTTTTAAGCGAATCTCGATGCAGGACAGGGCCGCCGGGGTGATGCCCGAGATGCGTCCGGCCTGGCCCATGGTCCGGGGGGCCACCCGGCTGAGTTTTTCCACGGCCTCCCGGGAGAGCCCGGGGATGGCCGCATAGTCCAAGTCGGGCGGGATGGGCGAGGCCTCCCGGCGTCCGGCCCGGGACACCAGTTCCTCCTGGCGTTTCAGATAGCCCTCGTACTTGATGCCCGTCTCCACCTCGACGCACACGTCCGGGGCGCTTCCGCCCATCTCCGGGACCAGCGGCAGCACGTCGGCGATCTCGATTTCCGGGCGGCGCACCAGTTCGGCCAGAAGGGCCGATTTCAGCTCTGTGGGGCCGATTTTGTCGCGCAAGGCCTGGGGGGTCTCGTCAAGCCGCACCCGGGTGGCGGCCATGGCCGCGGACAAGGCTGCCACGGCCCGCATTTTATCCAGAAAAGCGTGGTGTTGGGCGTCGCCCACCAGCCCCAGCTCACGGCCAAGCGGGGTGAGCCGGGCGTCGGCGTTGCCCTCGCGTAAAAGCAGGCGGTGTTCGGCCCGGGAGGTGAACATGCGGTAAGGTTCGGTGGTGCCCTTGGTCACCAGGTCGTCCACCAGGACCGCCATGTAGGCCTGGTCCCGGCCGGGCAGGAAGGGGGCGCGCCCGGAGAGGGCGCAAAAGGCGTTCACGGCCGCCCACAATCCCTGGGCTGCGGCCTCCTCATAGCCCGAGGTGCCGTTGATCTGTCCGGCCAGATAGAGTCCCGGCACGGCCTTGGCCTCAAGCGTAGGGGCAAGCTGGGTGGGGAAGGCGAAATCGTATTCGATGGCGTAGCCCGGGCGCACGATCTGGGCCTTTTCCAGGCCCGGGATGGCCGCCAGCATCTTTTTTTGCACGTCCAGCGGCAGGCTGGTGGGGATGCCGTTGGGATAGACTTCGGGACTCTCCAGCCCCTCGGGCTCGATGAAGACCTGATGCCGTTCCTTGTCCGGAAACCGGGCCACCTTGTCCTCGATGGACGGGCAGTAGCGGGCCCCCGTGCCCTGGATGACCCCGGTGAAAAGCGGCGAGCGGGAAAACCCCTCCCGGATGGCGGCGTGGGCCGCCGCATTGGTGTAGGTCAGGTGGCAGGGAACCTGGCGCAGGACCGGACCCGGGCCGTGGAAGCTGAACCCCGGGGGCGGGGCGTCGCCGGGCTGGGGCGTGGTCTTTTCAAAGTCCACGCTGGCCGCCAGAAGCCTCGGCGTGGTGCCGGTCTTGAGCCGTCCCAGGGACAGGCCAAGCGACTCCAGGCTGGCCGAAAGCCCTGTCGAGGGAGGGTCGCCCAGACGGCCGCCGGGAAAATGGTCCAGGCCGACATGGATGAGGCCGCGCAAAAACGTGCCCGTGGTCACGCACACGGCCCGGGCCGCGAACTGCTGGCCCAAAAGCGTGCGCACCCCGCAGACGCGCCCGTTTTCAGTCAGGATGTCCTGCGCCATGTCCTGGAACACCCACAGGTTTTTTTGGGCGAAGATGTCGCGCCTTACCACGCGCAGGTAGGCGTCGCGGTCGATCTGGGCCCGGGTGGCCCGCACGGCCGGGCCCTTGCGGGTGTTGAGCGTCCGGAACTGGATGCCTGCCTCGTCGGCCCACAGGCCCATCATGCCGCCCAGGGCGTCGATCTCGCGCACCATGTGGCCCTTGGCCAGGCCGCCGATGGCCGGGTTGCAGGACAGATGCCCGATGCGGTCCACGTTTATGGTCAAAAGCAGCGTGGCCAGGCCCAGGCGGGAGGCGGCCATGGCCGCCTCGCACCCGGCGTGCCCCGCGCCTACCACCGCCAGGTCGAAACGGTCGGGAAGGGAGGGTTTTTCGGTCATCGGTCGAGGAGCACCCGGGCCATGACCTTGGCGTCGGCGATGGTCTTGGCGATGCTCGATTGTTCATTGGGCTGATGGGCGTTGTGCATGAGGCAGGACCAGACCACGGCCGCAAAGCCCCGCTTGCGCAGGAAGGCGGCCACGGTGCCGCCGCCGATGCCCATGGGCCTGGGGTCGTTATGGCACACGGCCCGGATGGCGGGCAGAAGCCGGGTCACGATCTCGCTGTCCAGCGGGGTCGCGGGCGAGGCCTGTTCTTTTTGCACGATCTCGATGGCGACCTCCACGCCCCGGGCGTCGGCCACGGCGGCGCAGATGTCGCGCACGGCGGCCAGCACGTCGTCCAGGTCGTAGACGGGCAGCACTCGGCAGTCCATGTAGAACACGTCGCGGCCGGGGATGGTGTTGATGTTCTCCACGTTGGCCTCTTTCTTGGTGGGCGAAAACGTGGAGCGCGGCGGCGCGAAAAGTTCGTCCTGGTCCGGGAAGGTCTCGTGCAGGGTAAGCAGCCTCAGCGCCAGGTCGGAGGCGGCCACGAAGGTGTTTCTCCCCTCGTCCGGGGTGGAGGCGTGGCATTGTCGGCCGAAAAGCGAAAACTTCAGCCACAGCATGCTTTTTTCGGCCACCTCGACCATTTCCCCGTCCGGGCGGCCGAAGTCCGGGATGAGAAAGAGGTCGCGCGGCGTGAAAATCCCGGGATGCTGGGCCAGGACGTAATCCAGGCCGTGCTTGCTGCCGGTTTCTTCGTCGGCGACAAACAGCATGCCGTAATTCATGGGCGGGGTGAGGCCCTTTGCCGCAAGGGCCTTGGCCAGGATCACCGAGGCGGCGATGGCCTGCTGGTTGTCCTCCACGCCCCGGCCCCGGAGGATGTCGCCGTCCACCACCAGCTCGTAGGGGTCGCTGTCCCACAGGGACAGGTCGCCCGGGGGCACCACGTCGATGTGGGAGATGGTCCAGAAGGTGCGCGAGGCGTCTGCGCCGGGGATGACCACGGCCAGGTTGGGGCGGTGGCCGCAGGAGACCCGGTCGTCCGGGGCGCTGAATTCCCTGGCCTCGGGCAGTCCCAGGCTTTTCAGATA
This sequence comes from Desulfolutivibrio sp., assembly GCF_036584575.1. Classification (NCBI taxonomy): domain Bacteria; kingdom Pseudomonadati; phylum Thermodesulfobacteriota; class Desulfovibrionia; order Desulfovibrionales; family Desulfovibrionaceae; genus Desulfolutivibrio; species Desulfolutivibrio sp. Next base: position 13,505 of record NZ_JAZHDB010000080.1, on the reverse strand, counting down.
CAGGATCAGGTCGTCGGCCTTGCGGCGTTCGCCGTCGCCGCCATTGAGCGGCCCCAGGGCCGGGATGGCGGTCATGCGGCGTTGCAGGGCGATGATTTCGTCGCGCTGGGCGTCAAGGAAGTCGAGCACGGTGTCGAGCATGAAAACCTCGGGGATGGCGTTGGCCGGTGGGGCGCGGCCCCGTGCCCGGCGTGGGGATGCGCCAGGATAGCCGGTTGCCGCGCCCAAGGCAACGCCTGGCCGCGCGAGACCGCAAGGCCAAGCCCCGGGCGATTTCGAGCGGCTCAAGGAATGCGCCCACGGCGACGCCTGGCCGCGTGAGACCGCAAGGCCGTTTCGGGCAGACGCGGGAACGTCAAAAAACCGGGGGAACCAACTGGTTCCCCCGGCATGAAATCCTGATGCGCGTGGGCCGCCCTCGGGCAAAAAAGGCGGGGCGCACGGTTCTCCCCGGGAGGGGATTCCAAAGGGGCCGCGCCCCTTTGGCCGCCGGAGGCAGTCCCCGAAACCGCAGTCCCGAAGCGTGGGCTACCGGCCGCGGGCGGCGCGCTTCACCCTTGAAAATACGGCGGCATTTTTAAGAAAATCCATCGATTACGCCGTTGCCGGCCGCGAGCGGCGCGCTCCCCCCACTTAAAAAATACGTCAGTATTTTTTAATAAAAATCAATCTCTTGCGCCATTACCGGCTGCGGGCGGCGCGCTCCCCCCCACTTAAAAAATACGTCAGTATTTTTTAAGAAAAAACTAACTATTCCGCCATTAACGGCCGCGAGCGGCGCGCTTGGATGCCTTCAAGGGGTTGATGTTGACCTTGCCGCCCTTGTCGATCTCAAGCTTTACGTGGGTGGCGAAATTGCACACCTTCTGGGCCCACTTGCGCTCGGGCAGGGGATAGCTGGTGCAGTAGGTGGCGCCTTCGACTTCCTTGGTGCGTTCGCAGCCCTGGCACTTCTCGACGATGGGATGGCATTCGATGCCGTTGACGGTGATGGTCTGGGCGGACATGGGTTTCCTCCATGAAAAATGACGCGCGGGGCGTCCGTTGCTGTCTATTCGTGTTTGTGCGAGAAACAGGCCCTTTTATTCATTTGCCCGGACTTGTCAAGGCCGTTTTGCAGCCAGGCTCACGGCCATGTCCCGGGCCTCCCGGAAAAGGGCCGCAACGTCCATGCCCGGGAACCGGCCGTCCCGGTAGACCACGCGGCCTGCCACCATGGTCAGGACCACCTCGGCCCCGGAGGCGGCGTAGACGATCTGGGAGGGCGCGTCGAAAAAGGGGACCATGTTCGGCCGGGCAAGCGACAGGACCGCCAGGTCGGCGTGGCCGCCCGGGACGATGGCCCCGATGTCCGGGATGCCCAGGCAGGCCGCGCCCGAGAGGGTGGCCGAATCCAGGGCGGCCCGGGTCGGGAAGGCCGTGGGGTCGCCGGTGGCCAGTTTGTGGGTCAGGCTGGCGCAGTTCATTTCGGCGAAAAGGTTCAGGGTGTTGTTGCTGGCTGCGCCGTCCGTGCCCAGGCCCACGGTGACGCCCCGTTGCTGCATGGCCGGGACCGGGGCCGTCCCCGAGGCCAGTTTGGCGTTGCTTCTGGGGCAGTGGGCCACCCGGGTTCCGGTTGCGGCCAGGAGGTCCAGGTCGTTGTCGTCGGTGTGGACGCAGTGGGCGAGCAGGCAGTTTTCCCCCAAAATTCCCAGGGAATGCAGGTGGGGGATGACCCGTTTGCCGGTTTTCTCCAGGCTGTCGGCGTTTTCCGTAACGCCCTCGGCGGCGTGCAGGGTGAAGACGGCGTGTTCCCGCCGGGCCAGGGCGGCGCAGGCGGTGAGGGTGGCGTCCGAGGCGGCGTAGGGCGAATGGGCCACCACCATGGCTTTCAGGCGCGGGTGGCCGCGCAGATGATCGAAGAGGGCGCGGGAGATGTCCAGGGCCTCGGCCGGGGTTTGGGCCGAGGGGGTGGGGAAGTCGAGCACGCCCTCGCCGACCACGGCCCGCATGCCGAATGCGTCGGCGGCCCGGGCGGTCTGTTCGGAGAAGAAATAGAGATCCGCAAAACAGGTGGCTCCGCAGGCCAGCATCTCGGCGCAGGCCACAAGCGAGCCCAGATGCACGGCTTCTGGGGTGAGCAGTCTTTCCATGGGCCAGATGTGGTTGTGCAGCCAGTCGGCCACGGGCAGGTCGTCGGCTAGGCCTCGAAAAAGCGTCATGGCCGCGTGGGTATGGGTGTTGACCAGGCCGGGCAGGATCAGGGCCTGGCCCATGGCAAGCGTTTCGGCCGCAACGAATGCGGCGGCCAGTTCGGCGCGCGGTCCCACGGCGACAATGCGGCCGCCGGATATGGCCACGGCCCCGTCCGTCACGGTCTCCCGGGCGGCGTTCTGGGTGAGGATGTGGGAAGCGGTGACCAGGGTGTCGCAGGGGGTGGGCATGGAGGCGTCGTTTCTCATGCCCTGGCTTTTACGCTGCTGACCGTCGGGATGCAATCGGCCGTATTCTTGACGGGTTGCGGCAAACCCGATAGGAGCGCAAGGGTTGAGCGGCATGTTCCCCGAACAAGGAGGCCTCATGGATCTGCGCGCATTGCTTCGTGAAATTTACGACTTCCCCAAGGAAGGCATCGTCTTTTTGGACATCACCCCCCTTTTGGGCGACGGCAAGGCCTTTCATCACGCCGTGGACATGATGGCCGCCCGGTTCGCCGACGCCAACCCCACCAAGATTGTGGCCGCCGAGGCCCGGGGATTTATTTTCGGCGCGGCCCTGGCCTACAAGATGCGCATCGGGTTCGTGCCCGTGCGCAAGCCCGGCAAGCTGCCCTACAAGACCCAGAGCGTGACCTACGACCTGGAATACGGCACGGACACCCTGTGTATGCATGAGGACGCCGTGCTTAAGGGCGAGAAGGTGCTGGTCGTGGACGACCTGCTGGCCACGGGGGGCACGCTCAAGGGCGTTTTGAAGCTGGTGGAGTCCTTCGGGGCCGAAATCGCGGGCGTGGGCGTTTTGGTGGAGCTGGATTTCTTAAACGGCAAGGACGGCCTGGACGGCTACAGCGTGCAGAGCGTGGTGCATGTGGGCACGCCGGACAAAAAGCCCTCCTGCGCCTGATCGGCGGCGCCAAAAGGCGCCCCGGGGAACCATCGACTGACCGTCCGCCCTGTCCGCGCGGCCTGGGCCGCACGAGAAGGGGCGGGAACGACAAAGGAAAACCCTATGCGCATCGGCATCATCGGCGGCAGCGGCCTGGATGATCCGCACATTTTGGAAAACGCCACGGACCTGGAGATGGACACCCCCTACGGGCCGCCCAACTCCACCCTGCGGGTGGGGAAAATCGCCGGACGCGAGGTGGCGCTCTTGGCCCGGCACGGCCGCCAGCACACCGCACCGCCCACCCAGGTCAACTACCGGGCCAACATCTGGGCCCTCAAGGAAGCCGGATGCGCGGCCATTCTGGCCACCACGGCCGTGGGGTCGCTTCGTGAGGACATCCGGCGCGGCGATCTGGTCATTTTGGACCAGTTCATCGACTTTACCCGGCTTCGCCGTCTGTCCTTCCACGACCATTTCAAGCCCCACGAGCCCCTGCACACTCCCATGGCCGAGCCGTTCACCCCGAAGCTGCGCGAGGTGCTCATCGCCGAGTGTAAAAAGCTCGGCTACCGGCACCACGAGACGGGCACGGCGGTGACCATCGAGGGACCGCGCTTCTCCACCCGGGCCGAGTCCAACATGTTCCGCCTGTGGGGGGCCGACGTCATCAACATGAGCATCTCCACGGAATGCGGCCTGGCGGCCGAGGCCGGGACGCCGTATGCGGCCGTGGCCATGTCCACGGACTACGACTGCTGGAAGACCGACGAGCCGCCCGTGACCTGGGACGAGATCGTGCATATCTTCAAGGAAAACGCGGAAAAGGTGACGTCGCTTCTGGTCGAGACCATCAAGGCGCTGTAAATCCGTCTGGGTGCGGGATGGTTTATACGGCCGGGGGCGAAAGTCTTCGGCCGTGTCTTTGTTGTCGGGGAACAGCCATGGACGGCCCGCGCGGGACGAAGATTGCGGCGTTTCCCGGGGACCGGGTGACGTGTCGGTTTCACGGGGCGCGCACTGCCGACACGTCTTCGCCGTGAGGGACCGCGCGCTTCGTCTCGACCTTGCCTGGCGGAACGGGGGCGCCGTGATGAACTGTTGACAATAGATCATTTTAGGTGTATTTATTATGAATGGGAAGGAAGTGCTCCGGCGGCTCAAGGCTGCCGGTTGGAAGTTGGACCGGATTTCCGGAAGTCACCATATTATGGCCAAGGACGGCTGTGCCGTCCCGGTCCCGGTGCATGGCGCCAAGGATATCGGTCCCGGGCTCCTCGCCGCCATCGCCCGCCAGACCGGCGTGGATCTGAAATAGGAGTTGCGGACATGGACATACGGTATCCCGTGGTGCTCGAAGCCGAGCCGGGAGGAGGCTTCTTCGTCCGTTTTCCGGATTTCGAAGATGTCTTCACCGAAGGTTCGACCCGCGACGAGGCCCTGTGCAACGCGGTCGAGGCCCTGTCGGGCATGCTGGCCTTCAAGCTCGAGAATGGGCACGCCATCCCGCGACCGGAGGCAGTCCCGCCGGACGCGGACGCCGTGGCCCCGGACGCCAAGGTCCAGGCGGCGCTTCTGGTGCGGTTCGCGCGCGGCGCACGGTCCCTGGCAGAAGTGGCCCGCGCCCTGGGAACCTCATGGCCCTCGGCCAGGCGTCTGGAAGACCCCTCCCACTGGCCGAGCTTAAAAAGCCTGGATCGGGTTGCCGCCGTGATGGGGAAGAAGCTGGTTTTGTCGTTTGAATGAACGAAAATGGGGTTTTACGCCATAAATCGGCCGGGGGCTTGCGCCACCGGCCGTTTTTCCGTTTTCGGCCGGGCGGGTTACGCCTTGGGGAGCAGGGGGATGTAGATCTCCGTGCGCAGATCCTTGGGCGGCGTGGTGGCCGGGTCGTTGACGTAGATTTCAAAACTCGGGGCGTAGCCGGGCTCCCGGGAAAGCTTCGGCAGCTCCACGCCGCACAGGGTGGCGTAGCTTTGGTGCAGCCCGGAATAGGGCCCTTCGTGCAGGGCCATGGCATAGTCCCCGCCGCCGATGTCCATGATCCCCACCGGCCCCTCGGCCGTCACCCCTTCGGGCACGGTGAGGCAGGCGTCGTAACGGATTTTTTCCGGCGGCGTGACCTCGGGGTCGTCGTGGCAGACCCCGATGACCCGGGCCTGCGGCCCGAGCAGGCCCTTGGGCCCGGCCCATCCGCACAGGGTTTCCCAGGCCGCGTGGCAGCCTGCGTAGGGGCCCACGTGGCGCACGTAGGCCACCTTCGTGACGGGGAAGAAAACGATTTTTGCGTCCATGGCGATGTCTCCTTGTGGTGTGGGCGGAGGCACGGGGCATTTGGGCAGGGGCAGCCCCCGGCGGGCGGCCTCCCGGTAGGCGCTGGGCGAGACGTCGAAATGGGCCTTGAAGGCCCGGGTGAAGGCCTCGTGGCTGTCGTAGGCGCTGCCAAGCGCGATGTCCGTCACCGGCCGGGCCGTTCGGGCCAAAAACATGGCCGCCCGCTCCAGGCGCAGCCGTCTGGCGTAGGCGGCCAGGGATTCCCCCACCATGCCGGTGAACACCCGGTGGAAATGGTGCGGCGAATAGTGGGCCAGCCCGGCCAGATGCTCCAGGGAGGGCAGCGCGTCCAGGTTGCCTTCCATGCAGGCCAAAACCCGGTTGATGCGCTGCCGGTAGTCGTCTCGCGCCACGCGTGTCTCCATGGGCGCGGTGATAGCAGGTCGCTTGGGACGCCGCTTGACCGTTTTTGCGAATGTCGCCCCCAGCCAGGCCCGGAACCAAAAAAAACCGCCGGTCTCCCGGCGGTGACAAGGCGGCAGGGCGCATCCCGGGTGTTATTTCTCCGGGTCAGGACGCATGCTCATGACCGGAACCACAGCACTTTTGATGACCTTCTCGGCCACGGAGCCGAAGAGGATCTTGTCGATGCCCTTGCGGCCGTGGGTGCCCAGGACGATCAGGTCGGCCTTGACGTCCTTGGCGGCGTTTAAGATTTCTTCCGCCGCATATCCCGTGGCCACCCGGCCTTCCACGTTTTGTCCCGGAAAATGCTCCTTCAAAAAGGCGTCCATGGTCTCCGTGGCCCCGGTCACGATGCCCTGGACGAAGTTGTCGATGTAGCTGGCCTGGACGTGGAACTCCACATATTGGTTGAGCGAGGGGGCCACATACAGCACCACCAGTTTGGCCCCGAAGGCGTCGGTCAGAAGCCGCGCATAATCCGCCACCTTGGGACTGACCTCGGAAAAATCCAGGGCGCAGAGAATCGTCTCGATCTTGGCCATATACAGCTCCCGTGGGTTTAAACGTTGGGATTGTGAAACGATGGCCATACCCTAGCCCAAGCCCCGGGCGATGGAAAGGGGCGGACGAGGCGCCAGGAGTGCTCAACTGGCGGCCAGAACGCGTTTTTGCCGGTAGCGCTCGATGCGATCCGAAAAAAAGACGTTGAAGGCAAAGCAGAAGCCCACAGAGATCACCACGGACAGGATGGGGAGCATGGCCGGGGGATAGAAGTAGCGCACCACGACGATGATCAGCCAGTGCGAGATGTAGATGGGATAGGAGAGTTCGCCGATGGTGCGGTCCCAGGTCACATACTTGGTGAACACAAAGGCGTAGGGGAGCGCGAAAATGGCCAGAGCGTAGGTGAGAAGCTCCTTGGCGAATCCGCCGGGGAGAAACTGGTAGACCGCGAGATAGCCTAAAAAGCTTAAGGTCACCGCCTGGGGGAGCCAGGGGCGCATGGGCCGGGTGGTGATCCTGGTATAGAAACGGTGGCACAGGATGCCCAGGATGAAGAACCCGAATTCAGCCGGAAAAAACCGTTGTTCCCAAGGATCGATGGGGAGCTCCACACGATAGATGTACCAGCGCACGGCGAAGCTCGCCCCTGCCAGAAGCAACAGCAGCGCCAGCCTGCGGCGCACCAGAAACGGAGCCATGAGGTAGAAGATGAGTTCCAGGGACAGGGTCCAGGCCTGGGGAATCAGGAGAAAAAACCAGGCAGGCTGGGGGGAAAGCAGGGCGTTGGCGTCGAAATACAACATCCCGGCGTCCTTTGTCAGGCCCATGAAAAAAAGGATGTCCTGACCGACGATGCACAGGTTGGCCAGGACCAGGGCGGCGGCGGAGAGGGGGCTGAGGTAATCCTGCCGCGTAAACCAGGGGCCAAGCAGCAGCGAGGAGTCCAGAAACATTCGGAAAAAGAGGGAAACCGCCACGGCCAGGGCCAGGATGACCCAGTAGGCCGGAAAAAGGCGCAAGATCCGGTTGGTGATGAACAGGCGGTAGCTCCCGGGGCCGACATATTTTTCGCTCAGGATGAGCGACATATAAAAGCCCGAGATGATGAAGAAAATTTTAATCGCAATATAGGCGTCGGTAAAAACCAGTCCGAACAGGGGCCCGGTGTGGTTGATGACCACGGTAATGGCCAAAAGAAAACGGATGGCGCCCATGTCTCGTCCCTGTGGAAGCGCCCCGAACGTCCCATCCGACGTTCGGGGCGTCGCCCCCTGAATCCTGTTATCCGAATCTGCAGCCGCAGCGATGCCGGACGACTCGCACCGCCGCCCTGACTCAGCCCCGGAGCGCCCGGGTCAACTTGTCCTTGTCGTCGATGAACAGCTTATAGTTGATGGAGTCTTCCAACGCCTGCCAACTGGCCTCGATGACGTTGTGGGACACCCCCACCGTGGTCCAGCGCCGGTTCTGATCCCCGGACTGGCACAGCACCCGCACGTACGACGCCGTGCCCGATTCCTCCCGGTTGGCCGAGGTCAACACCCGCACCTTGAAATCCAAAAGGCGCATTTCGCTTAGGCGCGGATAAAAGCCCCGCAGCGCCTTGCGTAGCGCCCGGTCCAGGGCGTTGACCGGACCCCGGCCGGTGGAGGCGGTGTGCTTGAGACTGCCGCCCACCTTGATCATCACCGTGGCCTCGGTGGTCAGTTCGTCGCGGGTGAAGGCCTGATCGTCCAGGATGCGGTAATGGATCGGCGTGAAATAGGAGCGGGCCCGGCCCAGCACCCGGTTGAGCAACAGCTCATAGGAGGCCTCGGCCGCCGAATATTCGTAGCCCTTGCTCTCGCGATCCTTGATGGTGGTCAAAAGCTCCAGAACGAAGGGATCATTTTTGTCCAACTCGAAGCCGTATTCCCGGGCCTTGAACAGGATGTTGCTCTGGCCCGAGAGATCGGACAACAGCACCCGGCGCCGGTTGCCCACCAGGGAGGGATCGATGTGTTCGTAGGTCAAGGGGTTGCGGGCCACGGCGCTGACATGCACCCCCCCCTTGTGGGCGAAGGCGGAATCTCCCACGTAGGGTTGCCGGGAAAACGGGGCCAGGTTGGCCACCTCGGCCACAAAGGTGGCTATCGGGGCCAGAAGCGGCAGACGTCCCTCCGGCAGGCAGGACTGGCCGAACTTGAGCTCCAGGTTGGGGATGATGGCGCACAGGTTGGCGTTGCCGCAGCGTTCGCCGTAGCCGTTGATGGTCCCCTGCACATGGGTCGCCCCCTGGCGCACGCCCTCCAGGGCGTTGGCCACGGCCAGCCCTGAGTCGTTGTGGGGATGGATGCCGAGAACGGCCCCTGGCAGGGCGGCCCGCACTGTGCGCACCATCTCGCCCAGATCGTGGGGCAGGGTTCCGCCGTTGGTGTCGCACAGGACAAGCGCGTCGGCCCCAGCCTTGTGCGCCGTGGCCAGGGCGGCCAGGGCGTAGTCGGGGTCGGCCTTGAAGCCGTCGAAGAAATGCTCGGCGTCGAAAAAAAGCTCCCGGGCATGGGGGCGCAGATAGGCCAGGGAACCGGCGATGATCTCCAGATTGCGCTCCAGGGTGGTGCGCAGGGCCTCGGTGACGTGGATGCCCCAACACTTGCCGAAGATGGTCAGCACCTCGGTCTCGGCGGCCAGAAGGGCCTTGAGGTTGGGGTCGGCCTCGGCCGTGGACTTGGGATTGTGGGTGCTGCCGAAGGCCGCCACCCTGGCGGTTTTCAGGTCGTAGTTGCGGATTTCCTTGAAAAACCGCTTGTCCGTGGGGTTCGATCCCGGCCAGCCGCCCTCGATGTAGGCCACGCCCAGTTCGTCGAGTTTCACCGCCACCCGGATCTTGTCCTCGGTGGTCAGGTTGATGTCCTCGGCCTGGGTGCCGTCACGCAGTGTGGTGTCGTAGATGTCGATTCTGTCCATGGCCTGTTTTACGTCCCTGTCCCGGCCGGGGGGCGCCGGATGTGTGTCCGCGCGTGCGGCCCCCGCCCGGAGGCGGCAGGGACCGTTTCTCTCTGTGCGGTATGAAAAAAAGCATGTTAAAAAAAAGAGCCTGAAACAAAAGGGTGCATCGGCACGCGGTACGGAAGGAATTGCGGCGTTACAACACAGTCCTTTCAACTGGAACAGCGCGACTGGGGGGCTTTCCCCGGCCCTGGCGCGCGGTTCCTGTTTCGCCCCGTTTTTCAAACATGGTATCGGGTGCGGCCTGCATCTGCAAGCGTTGATCAGCAGACCCGATCACCGCCCGCCCTGTCCAGGCCGAAGGCGTCGTGCAGGGCGCGTACGGCCAGTTCCAGATACTTTTCCTCGATAAGGCAGGTGATCTTGATTTCCGATGTGGAGATCATGAGGATGTTGATGTTTTCGTTGCGCAGACAGGTGAACATCATGGAGGCCACGCCCGAGTGGTTGCGCATGCCCACGCCGATGACCGAAACCTTGCATACGTTCAAATCGTGCTGCACTTCCACCGCGCCGATGTCCTTGTTGTCGCGGGAAAGGATCTCCAGGGTCTTTTCCAGATTGGTCCGGGATACGGTGAAGGTCATGTCCGTGCGGCCGTCGCGGCTGGTGTTCTGCACGATCATGTCCACCAGGATGCCCGCATCGGAGATGGGGCTGAAGATGGCGGCGGCCACGCCGGGACAATCCATGACGTTGAATACGGTGATGCGGCACTGATCCTTGTCGTAGGCGATGCCCGAAACCAGCACGTCTTCCATCAGCTCGTCCTCCTGGGTGACCAATGTGCCGGGATCGTCGCAGAACGTCGAACGCACCCGGACAGGAACATTGTATTTCTTGGCGAACTCCACGGACCTGATCTGCAAGACCTTGGCCCCCATGCTGGAGAATTCCAGCATTTCGTCGTAGCTTATGCGGTCCAGCTTGCGGGCCGTGGAGCACATGTTGGGATCGGTGGTGTAGACGCCCTTGACGTCGGTGTAGATCTCGCACACGTCGGCGGAAAGCGCCGCCGCCAGGGCCACGCCCGTGGTGTCCGAGCCGCCGCGCCCAAGCGTCGTCAGCCGCCCGTGACAGCTCACCCCCTGGAACCCGGCCACCACCAGCACGTCGAACTCGTCGAGCATGTCCAGCAGTTTGGCGTTGTCGATTTCCAGGATGCGGGCCCGGCCGTAATTGTTGTTGGTCAGGATGGGGATCTGGAAGCCCATGACCGAGCGGCATTTGATGCCCGCGTCTTTGAGCAGCATGGCGAACAGGGTCACCGAGACCTGCTCGCCCGTGGTCACCAGGGCGTCGCACTCGGAGAGGTCCGGATTGGCGGACCATTGCCTGGCCAGCCCCAAAAGGCGGTTGGTCTCCCCGGACATGGCCGAGAGCACCACCACCACCTTGAAGCCTTCCGCCAGGCCTTTTTTCACCCGGGCCTCGACCTGCTTCATGCGATCCAGCCCGGCAACCGACGTGCCGCCGTATTTTTGCACCAATATACGCATGCTTCCTCCGCGTTGCCGGGGCCGCGTCAGGCGCGGTCCCGAGGATCCGTGTCGCCGGGTGGGGGGCCTTGGCCGCCGTCCCCGGAAAAGATCTCCAGATGGGGCGCCAGGGCGGACAAGAGCGCCTCGGCCGTGGGGCCGTGGGCGCTGATCTCCACCATCCGCCCCGCGAAAGAGGGCCTGAAAAAAAAGGCCAGATGGTCGCGTTCCAGGCAGTCCTGGGGCAGATGCTCGGCCCATTCCACGGCCAGAATGCGCCCCGGACGGTCGCGCCCCGTGTCCGCCTGGCCTGGGCCGCCGGTCATGCCGGACGCCTGTCCGTCCAGGAACTCGGCGCTGTCCTCGAACAGCTCCCGGGCCTCTTCCCCGTGTAGGCGGTAGAGGTCCATGTGCACCACTTCCGGCCGGGTGGGATAGATGTTGACCAGGTTGAAACTGGGGCTTGCCACCTCGGCTTCGTCACCGCCGGGCAGGTTTTCGGCCAATCCGCGAATGAAGGTGGTTTTGCCCGATCCCAGGTCGCCGCGCAAGAGCACAACGGTCACGCCCTGGGCGTTTTTCAGGACCGTTCCCACGACGGCCCCCAGGCGCACGGTGCGGGAGGCCTCCGCGAGAACCACGGCGGTGGGGACGCAGGGCATGGGGCGGCGTCTATTTCACGATGGCGTTTAAGATGTCGCGCATGCCGATGACCCCGGCCAGTTTTCCGCCGTCCACCACCGGGACGGTGTGGAAATTGCGGTCGGTCATGAGCGTGGCCACCTCGTCGACAAAGGTCTCGGGGGTGACGCAGACGGGTTTCGGGGTCATGGCCGATTCCACGGTCATGGCCGTGATTTTTTCCATCTCCCGGTCCAGATCCTTCATGGAGCTTAGGGGCACGAATCCGTCGAGCAGGGAGAAGACCGAGGGCAGGGAGATCTTTTTCTGCTGGGCCACCAGATCGCTCTGGCACAGGATGCCCACCACCGCCCCCTGGGGGGTGACGACCGGCAGGCCGTTTATGCCCTTGTCCAAGAGCAGGCGGGCGGCCTGGGAGATTTCCGTGTCCGGGGTGACGGTCACCACCTCGCGGGTCATGACGTCTTTGGCTTTGAGCATGCTTGGTCCTTCTTTATGGTTGGGGGTGGCGAAACACCCGGGGCAGGGCGTCGGCGATGTCCACGGCCGTGTTCCCCCGCCGGGGAAAGCGCCGGGAAAGGCGTTCCCCGCAAAGGCCATGCCAATACACCCCGAGGCAGGCCGCAAGCAAGGGGGAGCACCCGGCGGCCAAAAGCCGGACCACGACCCCGGCCAGCACGTCGCCGGACCCGCCCACGGCCAGGTTTGGCGCGGCATGGGGCGACAGGATGGCCGGCGAGCCCGCATGGGAACCGTCCACGATGACCGTGCCCGGTCCCTTGAGTACGACCACGGCCCCGGTGCGCGCCGCCAGGGTCCGGGCCGCCCCGGGACGGTCGGCCTCCACCTCGGCCACGGACAGGCCGAGCAGTCGGGCCATCTCCCCGGGATGCGGGGTGAGCACCGCGCCAGACCCCAGCCGGGTGGCCAGGTCCGGCACGCGGGCCAAAAAAAACAGGGCGTCGGCGTCGAGGATCACGGGTCCGGGCAGGGGCCCGGGCGAAAAAAGTCCGGCCAGAAACGCCTCCCCCCCGTCCTCGCGGCCAAGTCCCGGGCCGATGACCACGGCGTCGGCCGTTGTCGCCAGGGCGCGCACCGCCTCGGCCATGTCCGCCGACCAGCCCGCCCCCGGGGAGGTCTCGGGCAGGGGCGCGGTCATGATCTCCGGCCGACCGGCCTTGACCGCAGGCTCGATCCCGGCCGGGCAGGCCACGGTGACCAGCCCGGCCCCGGCCCGCATGGCCCCCATGGCGCACAAAAGCGGCGCGCCGCAAAGCCCCGGGCTGCCGCCGCCGACCAGCACCTTTCCGGCCGTCCCCTTGTGCATGAGGGGCGAGGCATCGGGCGCATGGTCCATGATGCCCGGGCACAGGCCCGCAAACGAGGCCGGATGGGCGGCCTTGACCTGGGCCGGGATGCCGATGGGGCAGACATGCAGGCGCCCGGTGAAGGGCCGGGCATGGGGCAGAAAAAGGCCGACCTTGGCGGCCTCGAAGGTGGCCGTGGCCGTGGCCCGCACGGCGTCGGGGCCGGGAAGCCCGGTTGCCCCGTCCAGGCCCGAGGGGATGTCCAGGGAAAAAACGAGGCTTTTGCTCGAAGCGGCATTGATCTTCGCCACCCAGGCCGCGAAATCCGGGGCCAGGGAGCCGCGAAAACCGGTGCCGAGCAGTCCGTCCACAAGGATGTCCGGGCGTTCGGCCAGGGCGTGTCCGGCCCGGGACAGGGACGCCATGGGCAGGCCGAGTTTCTCGGCCAGACGCAGGTTGTAGGCCGCCGACTTGTGGAAACGGGCCCTTTTGCGGGCCAACAGAAGAAGGGGATCGGCCCCGGCCATATGGAGCATCCGGGCCAGGGCCAGGGCGTCGCCGCCGTTTTGGCCGGGACCGGCGTAGAGATGGACCCGGGCGCCGACCAGGGGGCCGTACTGCTCTTCGAGCACGTCGAGGGCCGCCCGGGCCGCATTCTCCATGAGCACATGGGGATGGAATCCGAAGTCCTGCATGGCCGCCGCGTCCCAGGCGGCCATCTCGACCGGGGTGGGCAGGGGGACGACGCTGCCGGGGGGCAGGA